>CADCIQ010000052.1 GCA_902801425.1 uncultured Bacteroidales bacterium
TTTGCGCATCATTGATATTCTCTCTCGTTTCTGTCAACGCGCAGGATCTTGATGCGAAATACGGTGTTGACCTCCTCAAGCCGGGAACCGCAGCTCCAGAGATTGTAATCAACAAGGACGGCGGAAAGATGAACCTCCTTGCAGAAAACAAAGGTAAGTACATCGTACTTGATTTCTGGGCTTCTTGGTGTGGCGACTGCCGTAAGGAACTGAAATATCTCAGAAGCATAAACAGAACCTATGCCGCTACCGACAGCATAGAGATTATCGGCTATTCCTTCGACAACGAGAAAAGCGCATGGAAGAAATGCATCAAGGATAGTGTCCTCGTTTGGCAAAACTATCTCAGCGAGATCCCTATGCGAAATTCTCGCGTGAAAAGAGACTATCACGTTGGGTGGATTCCTACCACATACATCATCGACAAGGAAGGCAAGGTCATTCTCGCCACCGTTGTAATAGACAAGGTAATAGCAAAACTCAAGGAGATTGCTCCTAACGTTCGTCCTGACTACCTCCCTCTTGAGTCTCTCATAGCTCCAGAGAAGAAAAAGAAGAAATAGCTTTTGAGATTTTAAGAAAGTAAATTCTCAGTAAATTATAATCAGTAAATTACAAATACGCACCTTTGGTGCTTGAACTGACAATAATTATTCGCAAAGCTCATCAAGCTACGCAAGTTCCCAATCTTACCAATCTTCAACCAATAAAAAGAAAATTTATGGAAAAAGATTGCGTAGATTGGGATTCCACGTAGTGCCTGAGCTTGCGAAGAATTATTGTCAGTTAAAAGCAACTTGTTGCTAATCTTTAGCAAGTCATCGAATTGATGTTAATATAACTTTTTTCAAAAGTTTTTGGCATAGGGGGTTTCACCCATACCATTTTCACCATATAACGTTCTGAAAATCAAGAAGAAAGACGAGGTGAAACCCCTTATAAAAAAGACCCTACTTTTTATAGGGGTTTCACCCTATGTAAATCATTGACAATCAATACATAAAAGCCGATTTTAGCCGAGGGTGAAACCCTCTACCTCAAAAACTTTTTATTTTTTACATTCACACCTTTTTCTTGCCTATACTCTAATCCGTTTCTCCTTCGCTTCAAGTCCGCTATACCTCCGTACCAAAGTCGGTGCAAGTCCCATTTTTGTATATACCCAATAACGAACCTATGGCGAAGTGTCTTAGGAAGCATAGTAGTGGTATGGTATTTTAGTAAAGGCAAGACTCTGGAAAAAAAATGATTTTGCTTTAAACTCTACACTCTACACCAGAGAGCATATAAACAAATGATTCATAGAAAGTTACAGCGGTGTAGAGTAGTATTCATCTCTACACCAACTATACATCCTATACACCGCTTATTACCTTTAAAGGGTGTAGAGATGTAGAGTTGGTGTAAAGTTACCTCAAACTCTACACCGCTACAATCTATTGAATTTCAAGAAATTGAATATCATTTGGTGTAGAGTGTAAAGTTAGTCGCAAAAAATTTTTTGGGGGGGCAAGAGAATAACACCTTATGATTATCCGTAATTATGTGATAACGCCCTGAAGGGGCAAAAGCTACTAGCCCAGGGAACGCCCAGTGGTAAATTAGAGGGGGGAACATGCGCCCTGCAAGGGCAAAAGCTCTAATATAATAATGCTTTTGCCCCTACAGGGCGAATACACTAACTACTTTGTACATAGGGCGTTGCCCTATGCTATGTGCTTTTGGGCTTTCAGCCCGTCTGTCACGTAATTGCGGACAATCATATAACACCTATTACATCAACCATATTTTCACCTTAGCTATACCTCCGCATTCTAGGTCCGTTTCAGTTGTAAGTCCGTTCTCTATAACTATAGGATAATGGGAATTACATAGGACTTGCAAGGGAGGAAGAAGGGAGTTGCTATGAGCATGTGTTAATGGCTTTACTGGATGCTAACAATAAAATTCAAGGCAAAAAGCAAAAAAAATAATAATATTTTCTTGTTTTCATGATTATTCTGTATCTTTGCGGTCATAATATCAATGTTAATGATATAAGAAATTATTTTTCGGATAGTTTAATCAAATTGCAATCATTTCCAAACATAACTAATAACTTTAAAAACCTTTTAACTATGGCAACAACAAATCTAGAAGACTTACTCAAAAAAGTCGAACCCAAAGAGTCGTCTTTTGAAAATATTGCAAGAGAGTTGTTTAGTAACTATTGTATTGTTAAACAATACGAAAATGCAAAAGGTTCTGGAGAAGATACCTATTATTTTAAAGAAATAGAATTCTATCTTTATACCAAAGAGCACAAAGATAATAATCTTGTATATCCAAGAATATGCAAAGCCGGACAGTGGTTTGTGCATTATAGTGGCGTGGATATTGCGTTTGAAACAAAACTCGATGGAAAAAAGATTAATCAATGTGGAGGTATATTAATTAGGGCTCTAAGAAAAAAAAGGACCAATGAAATAATAGCAGGACCTCTACGATGTTTAATGGAGTTATTCAATTATAGCAACACATTCCCGAGTATTGTACAGATGAAAGATTTTGTGTTTTATGATAAAAACCTCCAGAACACACATAGAATTGGTTTTAAAGAAAGTGAACCTAAAAAATATCGTTTCTATATAAATGAAGAAAACGACAAACATATTATTAAAGATGTTCCGCAATACAAGAAGGATGATATTGTAATTGAGAACAAGAAATACACGTATGATTTCAAACAAGCGGATAATAACACACAAGAGTCATCTGCTAATTGAAACGTGAGCGTAGAGCGTAAAGTAAACTGTGTCAGGCTACAATAATAGTAGTCTAACACAGTTTACCTTACGCTCTCATTATTTCCAAATATTCCAAGTTATACAATGAAGACCACCACCATTTCTGACTATATCCCTCATACGGAAACCTCGTACAATACATTCAGGATTAGCCTCACGGATATACTTTAAGGCTTGTTTGTCTTCTGGTATTCCAAATGTTGGAACAATTATCTTATTTCCCACTTGTAGATAATTGATATAAGCCCAATTGAAGTCTCTGTTTGGATTTGGCACATCAAAAAGCATTTCTGTTACCTTGAATCCAGCATTCTCCAAACGGCATTTTATTTTATCAGCCTCTTCTGGAAAAAAATCTCGATGATTAGACATTAAAACTCTATTGTAACCAACATGATGAATCATACCATCAGCATGCCCATAAACATCGGCATAAGACTCATAAGAATTGTCGCAATGCCAAGGTAGGAAAATAATATGAGAACGCAGAGTAAGACTTAGGGATTCACAAAAATCCGAGTCATATTTCTTCTTCCCATTTTCCATAAACACTTTATCTGTAAGAACTTTATGTGTGGCACACGCAACTACGTTACCTCCATCCAATTTATATTTAGTCCTTCGTGCATTAATTTTTTTTCCTTTAAAGATTTTAGTAAAAATGGCCTTTACGTCATGTGCGCTTGTAACATACTTTTGTGAAGTTCCTTTTAAATAATCAGGATCATATTTGTAAAAAAGATAACTATTACTATCTAACTGTATTGGCATATAATCACGTATCCAAATATCTTTTGTCCCTTCGGCCTCTCCCCATTCAATGCCCATTATATTGAATAGTTTCGTGAGACGCATATACGTATTAGGATAGAATTCTTTCAATTTATCGGAAATGTATACGAAATCAGTCATATAATCATCAAAATAAGGCTCATTGAAGTCGAATAATTTTGGTAATAAAGGCGGAACTACACTTACGCCCTCATCAAGAGTTGCTCCAGGAATCTGTTCTATCCAATCGAACATTATATTAACTATATCAGCAATTTTATCTATAGGAAATACAATATGCTCTTTTTTCAACCAATTTGAGATAGAACGTACTGCAGAATTGAAGTCAGGGTATCCACCAAAGCCAACTTCTACATTCCAGTAATTAGCGAAAGCATCATCAATGGTATCCCAGATATGTTCTGGTAGCTCAAAATTGATACCATTCAAAACAACCTTATGCATAACTTCCGAAGTGAATGCATTGGAATCATTGGGTGTAAAGATAAGCTTTTCCATACAATTGTTATTTTGATTTTCAAGTGCAAAGATATAGTAATCCCACATCAAATCCAAATTTTAGGAGCAGGAAAAGCAACCTTATTAACGCTATTTAACTCGCTGATTTTTAATATTTTATTTATATATTTTTATATAAAAATGCAGGGGTAAACCCCTGTTAAAAAAATAATAAAATATAAGCGAGAAAAGTGCGTTAACAAATTTTAAGACTATATACGAGACTATTGCAGAAGCAAGACAAAATGCCGCTCAAAGCATTCTAAAATAGAACCTTTGAGCGGCATTACTATATAAAATCTCTCCCCCTTGGGGGGATGGGGGGCTATTCATCCAACAGTATCTTCATCATCTCAACAGCAGCCTTGGCAACTGATGTACCAGGGCCGAAGATAGCGGCAACGCCTGCCTTGTAGAGGAAGTCATAGTCCTGTGCAGGGATTACGCCACCTGCGATAACCATAATATCGTCACGCCCCATCTTCTGAAGCTCTTTGATAAGAGCAGGAACGAGAGTCTTGTGACCAGCAGCAAGCGAGCTGACTCCAACGATATGTACATCGTTCTCTACAGCCTCACGAGCAGCCTCCTCCGGAGTCTGGAACAGAGGTCCCATATCAACGTCGAAACCGCAATCGGCATAGCCTGTTGCAACAACCTTAGCACCACGGTCATGACCGTCCTGTCCCATCTTAGCTATGAAGATACGCGGACGACGACCTTCCAATTTCGCAAACTTCTCAGTAAGCTCACAAGCCTTCTCGAAGTCGCTATCATTCTTTGATTCTGAACTATACACGCCTGAAATTGTTCTGATTACTGCCTTATAACGACCTACGACTTTCTCGCAGGCGTCAGATATCTCACCCAATGTACAACGAACCTTGGCTGCCTCAACAGCAAGAGCAAGGAGGTTGTTCTCCGACTTCTTGCCATCAGCAAACTCCTGTACGCAAGCTGTGATGGCTGCAAGTGCCTTCTGACACGCCTCCTCATCACGCTCAGCCTTCAGTTTCTTGAGAGCAGCCTCCTGCTGAAGACGAACAGCGGTATTGTCAACCTCAAGGATATCAATAGGATCCTCGTGCGCAAGACGATACTTGTTAGTACCCACGATTGTCTGAACGCCAGAGTCAATACGAGCCTGAGTACGAGCAGCAGCCTCCTCAATACGCATCTTAGGCACACCAGTCTCGATAGCCTTAGCCATACCGCCAAGCTTCTCAATCTCCTGAATGTGCTCCCAAGCCTTGTGAACAAGTTCGTTAGTGAGAGTCTCTACATAGTAAGAACCTGCCCAAGGGTCGATTTCCTTACATACCTTTGTCTCGTTCTGAATGTAGATCTGGGTATTACGGGCAATACGAGCAGAGAAATCGGTTGGGAGGGCGATAGCCTCATCAAGAGAGTTGGTATGAAGCGACTGAGTATGTCCGAGCACAGCAGCCATAGCCTCAATACAGGTACGACCGACATTATTGAATGGGTCCTGCTCTGTGAGTGACCATCCTGATGTTTGGGAGTGAGTACGGAGAGCCATAGACTTAGGATTCTTAGCCCCGAAGCTCTTCACAATCTTAGCCCACAACAGACGTCCGGCACGCATCTTGGCAATCTCCATGAAGTGGTTCACGCCAATAGCCCAGAAGAATGACAGACGAGGTGCGAAGGCATCAATATCGATACCTGCATTGATACCTGCACGAAGGTAATCCATACCGTCGGCAAGCGTATAGGCAAGCTCGATGTCGGCTGTTGCACCTGCCTCCTGCATGTGATAGCCAGAGATTGAGATACTATTGAACTTAGGCATCTTCTGTGATGTGAATTCGAAGATGTCAGCGATAATCTTCATAGAGAATGATGGTGGGTAGATGTATGTGTTACGCACCATGAACTCCTTAAGGATATCATTCTGGATAGTTCCGGCCATCTCCTCAAGTTTTGCGCCCTGCTCAAGACCTGCAACGATGTAGAATGCCATGATAGGAAGCACACCACCGTTCATCGTCATAGACACGGACATCTTATTCAAAGGAATACCGTCGAAGAGCACCTTCATGTTCTCTACAGAACAGATAGACACACCAGCCTTACCTACATCACCTATAACACGCATATTGTCTGGATCATAGCCACGATGCGTAGGAAGGTCGAATGCCACAGACAGACCTTTCTGTCCGGCTGCAAGGTTACGACGATAGAATGCGTTACTCTCCTCAGCCGTAGAGAATCCGGCATACTGACGGATTGTCCAAGGACGGAAAGGATACATCATTGAATAAGGACCACGGAGGAATGGCGGTATGCCGGCTGTGAAGTCGAGATGCTCCATGCCCTCAAGATCCTCCTTGGTATATACAGGTTTAACATCAATCTGCTCTGGAGTCTTCCAGTTGTAGTTGATGCCATTTTCTTTCTGCCAAGAAATACCGTTCTTTTTCTCGATACCAGCAGAAATATTTATGTCTTTGAAATTTTTTCTTGCCATAATAATAGATTTAGAACGCAAAGACGCTAAGTAAATTCGCTTGCGCGAAGATCTGAAAGTAAATTATAAGTAAATTTTGTCAGTAAATTAATTCAGGAAATTATTATTGAAACTATTTCAGCAATGAATTGTTCACTATCATTTACTGATTTAATTTACTTCTAATTTACTTTCCAAAAAATCATTTACTTTCGAGCACTCTACGACTTTACGTTTATTAATACTAAATACCGAGTTTCTGATTGAACAGTTTCAAAGTCTCAAGCTGATTTACCTTCACATGGATGAAATACTCTATGCCGGCAGCTTTCAAATCCTCTGAGCAAGCAGGAGCACCAGCAACTACGAACATTGCGGAATCACCCGTTGCCTGATATGCAGGAATTGCATATTCTGCATACTCATCATCTGAAGAACAGAGAACGATGATATCAGCACTGGCCTCCTTAGCAGCAGCTACACCCTCCTCTACGGTAGCAAAGCCGAGGTTATCAATAACCTTATATCCCGCAGAAGCAAGGAAGTTGCAAGAGAACTGAGCACGAGCCTGACGCCAAACGAGATTACCAATAGTGAGCATGAATGCCACAGGCTGCTTCTTTGCCTTCTCTGTTGCCAGACGAAGGTTCTCAAAGTCGGCTGCAAGTCGTGTGCTGTTGATATTCTTGATACTTCCAGCCTCATGACCGCAAGAATCCTCACAGCCGTCTATCGGCTGCTTACCCTCTGATTTCTCGGTAAAGTTAGGGAACTGGTTGGTACCGAGGATGAACTCACGACGCTGAGCGGCATGTAAGTGACGCTTCTCATTTGTAGCGTTGATATCATCCTGAATAGTTCCAGCAAGAGCAGCAGCAAGGAAACCGCCCTCGTCCTCTACCTTGAGGAATATCTTCCAACCCTCAGCAGCAAGCGAGGTAGTGAGTTCCTCGATATAGTAAGAACCAGAAGCAGGATCCACAACCTTATCAAAGTGGCACTCCTCCTTCAAGAGCAACTGCTGATTACGTGCGATACGCTCTGAGAAATCATTTGGAGTTTCATAGACAGCATCGAATGGAGTAACCACGATAGAATGAACTCCTGCGATAGCTGCCGACATTGTCTCTGTCTGAGAGCGTAGCATATTCACATAGGCATCAAAGACCGTCATATTATAAGATGTGGTAACAGCATTCACGCACATCTTACAAGCGCAATCGCACTTTGGGTCATATTGCTTGACAATCTGTGCCCAGAGCATACGAGCAGCACGGAACTTGGCAATCTCCATAAAGTAGTTCTCGGAAATACCCATATTGAACTTAATCTTGCTTGCTGCAAGAGTAGGCTCAACACCAGCATCAACCAACTGCTGAAGATATTCGTTACCCCAAGCAAGGGCATAGCCGAGTTCCTGAACGATATAGGCTCCAGAATTGTTGAGCGAAACAGAGTTCACGGAGATACAGCGGAAGTTAGGATATTCCTTCAAAGTCTCGATAAGTTCTGGAGCGAACTTCAAAACAGGCTGCACATCCTTTCCGTCAACCACGATCTTCTCAATAGGATCCCAGTCGATAGAACCTACTACCTTCTCCTTGTCGTAGCCCTTCTTCTCGAAATAAGCCACAAGAATCTGGGCCAGCTCAACAGAGTGGCGCTTGCAGGTGTTGAAGTTTACCTCTACTACATCGCAGTAAATACCGTCAAGCAACTGCTCGATGAACTCGGCACTTACTGCCTTACCAGGAATCCTAAAGGAAAGTGAGTCGATACCCTTGTTAAGTACGTCCAATGCCTTTGCGTTAGCAACCTTTGCATCAGAAGCGTCGATTTCCTGACGTACATACCACAAATTATTATCTTTCTTGTTACCACGAACGAATGGGAATTCGTCTGGCATGGCATTAGGAGTCTGCAATTTATCTACGTCCTCACGGCGATAGAAAGGCTGCACACTAAAGCCTTCATTTGTCTTCCATACCAAGCGTTTCTGGAAATCCGCGCCCTTGAGGTCAACCTCGATTTTGTCAAGCCACTCTTGGGTGGTAGGCGCAGAAAACTCGGTAAAGAGTTTCTCTTTGTTATTAGCCATAATTTTCTAAGTATATTGTTTAAGTATATTTTGTTTTAGCCTATTGTGTACGAATATTCTGTGCAAATATAGTATATTTTTTTTATTCTGAATAAGAAATTAAGCAAAAAATGAATATTAATGAAAAAAAGTGGGTAAAGTTGCATTAGAATAAGGTATTTTTATTAACTTTGCAGTTATATTTTTTAATTTCACTTAACACAATGGATTGGATTATAAATCTTTTCACTAATTCAGAGAGCGTAGCTCATATCGCCTTGCTCTATGCGCTTGTCATTGCCGTTGGCGTACTGCTCGGCAAGCTGAAGATTGCAGGCATCTCGCTTGGTGTGACCTTCGTTCTCTTTGCCGGTATAGTTGCCGGTCACATTGGGTTTACAGCTCCAACCGACATTCTGACGTTCGTACAAGACTTCGGTCTTATCCTGTTCGTCTTTATGATTGGTCTTCAGGTAGGCCCAGGCTTCTTTGAGTCCTTCCGTGAGGGAGGCGTGAAGCTAAATCTGCTCGCAGCATCAACCATAGTCCTAAACGTACTGGTGATGTTCGCCTGCTATTACATTTTCTTTGATACATCAAATCCTATCAATCTCCCTATGATGGTAGGTACGATGTATGGTGCTGTCACCAACACCCCAGGTCTTGGTGCTGCAAATGAGGCACTTACAGCCATTTTCACAGATGGTAATGTTCCAACCATCGCTAACGGCTATGCCTGTGCCTACCCTCTCGGCGTTGTCGGCATCATTGGTGCGACAATCGCAATCCGCTACATCTGCCGCGTAAAGCTTGAGGAAGAAGAGGAAGAACTCAACGCTCATGAGTCAAATGCTGCGGCAAAGCCTTATCTCATGCACCTTATCGTGCAGAATGAGTATCTCTCAGGCCGCACAATTCTTGAGATTCACGATTTCCTGAAGCGTGACTTTGTATGCTCTCGCATTCTTCGTGGCACAGAGCTGATTATCCCGAAGAGTAGCACAACAATCGAGATGGGCGATAAGGTGTATGTGGTTTGTGCCGAGCCTGATGCTGAGGCTATCATTGCCTTCATCGGTGTAAAGACTATCGTACCTGAGTTCGAGGAACAGGAGAAGAACAAGCAGATGGTCAGCAAGCGTATTGTTATCACTCAGTCTTCTATCAACGGTAAGACTCCTGCAAAGCTACACTTCTCAAGCGTTTATGGCGTAAACGTAACTCGCGTGACACGTCAGGGCATGGAGATGTTCGCATCATCCGACCTTCCATTGCAGGTAGGTGACCGTATTATGGTCGTTGGTGAAGAGGTTTCCGTAAACCGTGTTGCAACCCTTATGGGTAACGCTATAAAGCGTCTTGACCATCCTAACATTGCGACTATCTTCATAGGTATCGTGATAGGTCTTATCTTCGGTAGCATTCCTTTCGCTCTCCCTGGTATGCCTGTACCATTGAAACTCGGTCTTGCAGGTGGTCCTTTGATTATCGCAATTCTCATTGGTCGTTATGGCTATAAGGTAAAGCTCGTGACCTATACCACCACATCAGCCAACCTTATCCTTCGAGAAATAGGACTTGTGCTGTTCCTGTCGAGTGTGGGAATCAAGGCTGGTGCAAACTTTGTCCACACGGTTGTTGCCGGTGACGGTATGCTGTATGTACTTACAGGTTTCCTCATCACCATCATCCCTATATTGATCATAGGTCCTCTGGCACGACTTCGCTATAAGTTCAACTACTTCACCATCATGGGTATGCTGGCTGGTACTTATACCGATCCACCAGCATTGGCTTATGCCAACTCATCATGCTCCAAGGACGCGCCTTCAATCGGCTACTCTACGGTTTATCCATTGAGTATGTTCCTCCGCATCTTTGCAGCCCAGATCGTGGTGCTGTTCTTCTGCTAAGAGCATAAAGAAATAAACGCGAAGACACAAAGACGCGAAGTTTTCTCGTGTCATGTCTTTTAAATTTCGGAATACTTTGCGACTCTGCGTCTTTGCGTTTCTAATTTGTACTTTGTAAATTGTACATCGTACATCAAAAGCCCTTAATCCTTCAACCTGAATCACACACCTATATAATCCTGAATCGACAATATATACAATACAACAATATAAACTACTTAAACAATACACAAAACATCATGAAAAAAATTGCGTCCATACTCGGTCTGCTGTTTGTGGGATGCACTTCATTGATGGCACAGGGTGCCAAGAATATCAAAATCAATGAGGTCGTCACGCATAACACCACCAGTATCCAGGATGAGTTCGGAAAACATGATCCATGGGTGGAACTCGTAAACACAGCCTACTCTTCGTACAACGTGAGAGGCATGTACATCACCACGGATAAGTCCGTTCTCAACCCTAAGATGAGTGCTGCTGAGCGCATGAAACGTATGACTATCATCCCAAATAATGAAAGTCGTACAGCCTTGTCTGCCCGTCAGCACGTAGTATTCTACCTGAACAGCAACCCTGCTGAAGGAGGATTGCATCTTGCCGTCAAAACCGATAGTACCACTCAGTGGATTGCTCTCTATGACGGTAACGCCATCGACCTTATCGACTCTGTTTCAATCCCTGTTCTCAAGGAAAATTGTTCATACGCCCGTGTGAAAGACGGCTCAAAGGAATGGACAATCAAGACACCAGACACGGTGACGCCTAACACAGAGAACTACACCACGGCTACGGAGTCAAAGGTGGATATGCTGAAGCGTGATGATCCTCACGGTTTTGGTATCACAGTACTCTCCATGGGCATCGTATTCGCTTGTCTTGCCGTTCTCTATGTATTCTTCTCCCTTCTCGGCTGGGCACTTCGTGACAAGAGCAAAATCAAGAAGGTTGCCACCTCTACCCCACTCAAACCTGTTGTCAAGCCTGTGGTTAAGACAGGTGAGGCTCTCATAGAGGTAGGACAGAAGACAAACATCATCCTTCAGGACGGCTTTAAGTCAAAGGGAATCTCTAAGGAAACCTACATCGCAGTTATCGCAATGGCTCTCAAGCAATATGCCGATGACGTTCACGATGTGGAGAGTGGCATCATCACCATCAAGCCACGACATACTTCTTGGTCTGCCCTTGGAGCAGGAACACCAGTTCCAGAAAAAAGACGCGCTCCCAGCCCCTCCCATAAAGGGCGTGGAGTAATTACCGAGATAAACATTCAATAATCGTAATTTCTAAAACCCGCACACCAAGCGCGGCCTTTGTGAAGGATTCATTCTATAAAACATCTTTCCCTTGGGGAAGGCTTGGTTAGGCTATTATGGCAAAATATCAATATACAATACAAGGTGTTGACTACGATGTAGAAATCAATGAGGTAGAGGGAACACTCGCAAAGGTCAACGTAAACGGAATAGATTTCGATGTAGAACTCAAGCAACCTATCTCCGTAGGCAAGCAAGTAAAGAAAGTAAAGGTGGAGAAACCAGCAGCCGCACCAGTCGTAGGCTCGGCTCCTGCTCCAGAACCTGCACCAGCTCCAGTTCAGGCAGGTAGCGGTGCTAAGGTCGTGGCTCCTCTCCCTGGCACCATCACCGAGATTCCTGTCAAGGTGGGCGATGCTGTTGCCATCGGAGACACGGTTATCGTGCTCGAAGCAATGAAGATGCAGAACAACATCGAAGCTGAGACTTCTGGCACTATCACTTCCGTTCTCGTCAGCAAAGGTGATACCGTGATGGAAGGAGCTGTGCTTGTAACAATTGGCTGACCCCTCACGGCCTCTCCCCCCGCCCTCTCCCGTAGAGAGGGAGCCGGAAGGCGAAAAGATTATCATCAAAATCATTGTTAATTTCAGAACCGTACACCAAGCGCGGCCTCTGTGAAGGATTATTACTATAAAACATCCTTCCCTTTGGGAAGGCTTGGTTAGGCTTTATGACATTTACAGAATTCATCGTATCGAACTTCAACGAGTTCCTTACATATACAGGCTTTGCCAATGCTTCGTGGGGCAATCTCATAATGATTCTCGTGGGATGCCTCCTGCTTTGGCTTGCCATAAAAAAGGATTTCGAGCCTCTGTTGCTCGTTCCTATTGGTCTGGGCATCATATTGGGTAATATCCCATTCCGTGCCGCAGGTCTTGAGATTGGACTCTACGAGGACAACTCCGTACTTAACATTTTCTATCAAGGCGTGCGACAAGGATGGTATCCTCCACTCGTCTTCCTGGGCATTGGTGCTATGACCGATTTCTCCGCACTCATAGCCAACCCAAAGCTTATCCTCATAGGAGCAGCAGCCCAGTTTGGTATCTTCGGAGCTTATATGGCAGCACTCGCTATGGGTTTTGAGCCAAATCAGGCAGCGGGTATCGCCATCATCGGTGGTGCAGATGGTCCTACGGCTATCTTCCTGTCATCAAAGGTGAGTCCAAATCTTATGGGTGCTATTGCCGTATGTGCATACTCATATATGGCACTCGTGCCTGTAATCCAGCCATTCATCATGCGCTTTCTCACCACAAAGAAGGAACGTCTTATCCGCATGAAGCCTGCACGACCAGTTTCAAAATTAGAAAAGATTCTCTTCCCTATCCTTGGACTTATCGTGACAACATTCATCGTACCTTCAGGTCTTCCATTGCTCGGCATGTTGTTTTTCGGCAATCTGTTAAAGGAATGTGGCAAGACAAACCGTCTCGTAGATACAGCTACCAACTCTCTCAACAACGCCGTTGTGATATTGCTCGGTCTCACCGTTGGCTGCTCTACACAGGCCTCTGAATTCCTGACAATCAAGACAGTTTTCATCTTCGCAGTAGGTGCTTGTGCATTCATAATCGCAACGGCAAGTGGCGTTTGTTTCGTGAAGATCATGAATCTGTTCTTGCCAAAAGACGGCAAGATTAACCCTCTCATCGGCAATGCAGGCGTTAGTGCCGTGCCAATGGCAGCACGTATCTCCAACAACCTTGGTCTTGAGTACGACCGCAAGAACTTCCTCCTCATGCACGCTATGGGACCTAACGTAGCAGGTGTTATCGGCTCTGCCGTAGCAGCAGGAACGCTCCTCGGTTTCCTATCATAATCAACGATTGAAAAGTAAAAAACAAAGAGTGAAGGATTTACAATGCTAAATCCTCCACTCTTTTCCTTTATAGCCATGACATTACAGCATGCATAAAGTCATATAAAACCTTACAACTTGCGAACCTCATCAATACTCAATCCAAGACTATTCGCGATAATTTCTACTGGCACACCATTTTTCTTTAGGCTAAGAGCATTTGCAATAGTGGCTTTGGCCATTCCTTCTGCCATTCCTTTTGCCATTCCTTTTGCCATTCCTTTGTCAAAGCCTTCTTTCAAACCTTTCTCAATGGCATAATCCATTACGCAGATAGTGTCACGATATTTGCGTATGCCCTCATCGTATTTCATGCGCTCCTCTTTTGAGAGTGCGCTTATATCTGCTATCTGTGCTATCTTGGCAAAGACTGAGTCCTTTGCAGCAAATGGCATTCTGTTTAATGCTTCCATATTCTTCAATACATAAATCCAACGCTCAAAATCATTCTCACATTCATCTGCCTGTTTATCGAAATAAGGCAGTTGCAAGTATATCATCCTTATGTCATTCGAGAACACCTCTTTGGATTCTCTGTCCATTAGTACGGCATCCGTTCGGAACTTAGTGCCTATGTCATCAATCTTGAAATTCAGGAATGCAACGAGATAGACAGACTTGATGTCATACCTCCAATCCGTTCCCCTCTCTCCCTGACGGGAGATAGCTTCCGAGACATAGTAGATGCTTCTTTTTTTGAAGAACGGCTGATCCTTGTTCTGCATCTCCACGATTATGTGCTCACCATCCGTTGTCTTGCAGTAGATGTCATAGATTAGCGAACGGTCATCCGCATATATGGCAGGCTGCTCCTTATCAAGGAATGTGATATCCACAATCTCCTTCTCGCCAACCAGAAGGTTGTTGAGGAAGTGCAGCAACAGCGGTTTAGAAAACTCCTGTCCAAAGATTCGCTTGAAACCAATGTCCGTGAATGGATTGATAAATCTTGCCATAGAGATACACGGTTTAGAATGTTATACTTATTTCGTTTGCTGCGTGCAAAGATACTGTTTTTTCTCGAAACATCCAAACAAATTCAGGAAATTGTGAAAACGATGCCATGAATTTAATTTGTAAATAATCTCAGAAATATTTGGCGGAAAGAGAAATAATTTTTATCTTTGCAGAAAATCTAAGCAAGAAACACAGTATGGCAAGAGAGAATGAAAACTCTGGTTGTTTTGTTGTTACCTTTCCATTAAGAACGGAGAAGTGGCAAGAGGACAGGATTGACAAAATCCTGAACTTGCTTACTGTGCATTATCATAATTGCCAGAAAAAACTGCTTGCCAGATATATACATCTGTCTAAAACTCCAGAATTCAAGGAAGTAAAAGCTCTTGGAAAATTTGGATTTAAGAAGTATATGACCGAGCAAGGCTTTTCTGAAAATGGCTTGCGAAAGTTCTTTTACGATTCCTCAAAAGCAGATTCTGCTTGTCGTAATTCATGGGATCAACATGGTATAAATAGCAGAATAATATATTTGCTCTCTGATAGTGCTTGGAAAGCATGGAACAAGAAACTATTTGAAGATGGTAAATTCATACATTTAGACAACGATGTCACATCATTTAAGAGTCGTGTCGATTCAAGAGGAAATATAACAGGATTTGACTATTCATTTACGGATTTCACAATCACGATGAAGGCAACAAAGCCTAAAAAGCATGATTTGTTTACCATACCTTTTGAGGTTAATAGAAATAGCGAATACGAATTATATGCTTTAGGATGTGAAGTAAGAAATATCGCCATTGTTCGTAAGCAGATCAGAGGCAAGAACAAATACTATGTTCAGTTCACATTTGCCGGCGTTCCTTACAACAAAGGGCGAAAGATGGGTACTGGTATTGTGGGTATTGATCCCGGACCAAGTAAGATTGCCATTGTAAGCGATAATGAGATACGCATCACCACGCTTGCCCCTTCTGTAACAAAGGATGAAAGAGCAGTATGCCGTTTGCAACATAAGCTTGACCGCAGTCGTCGTGCTACGAATCCAGACAACTACAACGACGATGGCACTATAAAGCGTGGAATAAAACTGAAATTTGAGAAATCAAATTCATACAAGCGAACACAGGCAAAACTGGCTGATATGCAACGTAAACTTGCTGCAAAGCGTAAGATTGACCATAACATTCTTGCAAACGAGATAATTACTATGGGTAATGAGTTCCACGTAGAGAACAATTCTTTCAAGAGTATGCAAGTACGCAGCAAGGAAACAAAGAAGAATGATAAAGGCAAGAACTTGAGCAAGAAGCGATTTGGCAAGTCTTTGGCTAACCGTGCTCCTTCAGAATTGCTTACAATATTGAAGAATAAAGTATGCCAATATGCCGATGGAGAATATGTAGATATTCCTTCTGGTGTTGCTTGCACACAGTTCGATTTCACTAATGGCGAGTTTACGAAACACGAACTGAAAGAACGCACCATAACCACATCTGATGGCTTTGTGCATAATCGTGATGCCCTTGCAGCTTTCAATATGCGCTTTGTGCAGAAAAAGAAGGTTGAGGGCAAGAAGAAACTCGAAAAAAACAAAGAGAACTTCGACCTTCAGGCAATGACAGAAGCCTATAAACATTTCTGTTCACTTGAAGAAAACATAAAAACAGGAAAATAGAATTGATGCTTCGAGCATCTAAGAAAAGATAAATTGGGAATTGTATTCCCGAAGTGAGCGCTAATTGGTACATCGGTATCATTGCTCATCGAAAGACGAATTGGAACATTAGCGAACTTCATCTCGTTTCTTCACTTTTGTGTAGTAAAGGTAATGAAGTGAAGGCTTTTAAGTACAATCGTCTTACCCCTATTTGGTTGATACTATGCCCTCTATAATTTATATGGTGTTTATCACCTTAAAAATAGGGGTAAATACAGGAAGTCACCACGCCAGGAACTTGCACAGCTGGTGTTTATCACCTTAAAAATAGGGGTAAATACAGGAGGTGTAGTTGGCATCCACGCCTTCGAGGGGTGTTTATCACCTTAAAAATAGGGGTAAATACAGGACATAGTTGTAGAAAGAACGACGGGAAATGGTGTTTATCACCTTAAAAATAGGGGTAAATACAGGTCAGCAATTGCGCTCATCAATGAGCGAAGGGGTGTTTATCACCTTAAAAATAGGGGTAAATACAGGTCGTTAATGCTTACTTCGATGCAAAGGTTGGGTGTTTATCACCTTAAAAATAGGGGTAAATACAGGTGCTCAGAGAGGTGGATGACCTCAAGGACAGGTGTTTATCACCTTAAAAATAGGGGTAAATACAGGCAATAGGGTTGGTATCGAGTGCGTTCTTTAGGTGTTTATCACCTTTAAAATAGGGGTAAATACAGGGATGAGGGGATGATTCAGTCATGTGCGGAGGTGTTTATCACCTTAAAATTAGGGTACAGGCTCGACAGCACGGTTAAGTCATTCTATATGGGGTGTTTATCACCTTAATTTGAGGAGTAAATACAGGCATTCTGAACTGATGAATCAAGTGTGGCAAGGTGTTTTTCACCTTAGATTTTGGTGTTAAAAAATAAATAGTTCAATGTTATTTTGTGTAGAGCCTTTGTCTCAGTAAGGCACGTTTGTCAGATTGCTTTTTCAAGAGATCTGCATAAAGGATGTCTTCCTTGAACAAACACCAAAAAGTGGCTTGGATGCATCTCTCATCCCAATTTTTTGAGCACCAATCAGGATGATTAAAGTCTGGATCAAAAATTCTCTCCCATGTCTCTTTCTTCGGCTTAACATCTTCAGTATCTATCTCACCGTCAATCAAAACACAATTCCATAATATGAAGTCACTTGCCAATATTCTATTAGACGGAATAAATAATTCCATATAGACAAGTTCTTCATCGCCTGTTCCAAATAAGTCTATGGAACGTCTTGGTTTTGGAGAGGATTTTCCATTATAGTACTTCCATGCCCATAAAGGTAATTTTACATTCTCAATCTCAGGCTTACCAATACGTTTAAACATCTGTTGCGCCATCCATTTATATGCTTCTGTATAATCATTATAAAGCCAGCTTTCTTGGTTGCAATATGCAACACCATTCTCCATTACCATATTGAACAAGGCTGGAGTTTGACAAGTCCATAATCTGATTTTTTCTTCTGTCTGCATATTGTTTAGTGATAAGGTTTTATTATTTTGATAATACTTCTGCTTCTAAAATAACGTGAGTTCAACAAAAATATTTTAATCTGCATTTATCTGAAATCGTATAGAAAATATGTCGCGTAGCTTGTCAGATTCATCAGAATAATCCGCTTCCCTTAATTCCCATGCAAGTCCTATGCAGTTCCCTTGCAAATCCCTACCAAATCCCATTTTTCTTCCATTCTTAGGAACGGCTTTACAACGGTTTTGGAACGGAGGTAGAACGGAGGCAAAGCGAAGGATGAGCGAAGGCAGAGCACACAAAATGCGAATTTTTTTTTAGAATTAAACGCCAAACATATACACGCTCCCCAAAATGAGGGTATAACAATCAGAATATCAGGTAGTTTGAGGGCGTGTATATGTTTGCCTAACATATACACAACCCCTACACACCATATACACTCTTCTATGCACATATACGAGATTTTGTGCAGTTTTACGCTCGTT
>CADCIQ010000053.1 GCA_902801425.1 uncultured Bacteroidales bacterium
TGTCCTCGGTAAACATAGCGATTTTTTTAGTTTATTTTGTTTTTAATCCACTACAAAGTTACTAAAAATTTCGCTATTTACCAAATTTACAGGCACTTACAATTCGTCGAACTCACGTTAACTTATCCTTCGCCTTCGTTCTGCCTTCGCTATTTGTTCGTTCTAATAGCGAAGGAATAGCCAAATAACAACAACTGCACAATAAAGGCTTAACGACTTGGAGTCTATACGGAACCTTGACTCACCTCTGCCATTATGGCAAAAATATCACCTCAAAATTAGGGAATCTGCAGAAAAAAACACAACGAGTAATATTTCAATTAGAATTTACCCATTTTTCTGCAATTTTTTCTGCAAATTGTTTGCAAATTTCAACATTTTTTCCGAACTTTGCAACAAAGTTATACATAAAGAAGGTAATAGCCCTTCTATGTTGCACGACTAAACCTCTAAACAATCAGCAATATGCGCATTTTCATTCGTATATTTAGTTAACATTAATTCCAAAAGGTAAAACAATAACAAATAACAAAACCAGACAAAAATTATGAAACATCCTATAGAAATGCACAGTCTCTATGAACATGAGACTAATGCATACACTTTGGAAGGCTTTAAGCCTCAGATTGTCGATGTCGAATACCTAAAACAACTCGGTGTAACTATTGAACCTTCTGACGAAACACTTCAAGGACTAATCCGCGGTTCGAAGGTCTTCATGAAGCGCTTGGAGGAACACACAGTAATTCCAAAGTCAATGCTCTACTTAGAGGATTGCGATCCTGATGCCATTGAGACCGAGATCCACAACTATACAGGTCGTTGCCCTACCCTAACCTTCGAAGTTAACCCAATCAAGGGCTGTCATGTGGGATGTCAGTACTGCCTGGTAACTGATGGCGTACACGAGCAGAAGCTTGTGGCATACGAGAACTATCACCTCTATGTTCGTAAGCTCTTAGAGGAAATGAACGGTGCTTGCAGCGAACAGCCAGATGCCGTTACACCAGAAGACATTCAGAAACGAAACCAACTATTGCAGGAACTTGCAAAAGCAATTGTTGAGGCACCAGAGAAGAAGAAGGATATTGAGCGACAGATCGTGGCATTGAGCCGCGGTAAGAATTGGAATCACTACTACTACTTCTCACCTAAGACAGAAGCACTTCAGGAGCCAACATTATACACAGGCATAGCACACCGCATACTGCGTGAATTCATTGCCCACTTCAAGAAATACCCTAACTCCAATGCCCGTCTTTTCATCGCATCAAAGGCTGGTACAAAGCAACTCCTGGTGGAGAATGAGGGTGAGACAATACTTGACCTCTTTGAGAAACTGAAAGGTAAGATGCAGTTCAACACCTCAGTTAGCATTATGCCTACTGAGTTCCGTAACCTTCTGGAACCTTACGGCGCACCAATAGAAGAGCGTCTCAATGCCGTGCGTATGTGTCAGGAACGTGGCATACAGGCAAATTCAGCCTTGGTACAGCCTATCTTCGTGCCATACCTCACTGATGAGCACATCAAGGAGTTCTTCGATATGCTCCACGATGCCGGCATAGTGAACTACAAGCCTGAATTCCTCACAGCCTGCATGGAAAACCTTGCACAATTGGGACAATGGCTTGGCTACTTCGACAAGAGGATGGAGCGCGACCTCTACATGGACTATATCAGTCCGAAGAATGCAGATCACCGCAAGCAGCGCGGACGCACAGCACCAAACCGTGCACTATCAATAGAGAACATACAGCGACTGATGAAATATACCGAAACCATTGGTATGTCCACCAGTATCTGCTTCTGGGTACGCAACCAGTTAAAAGTGCCCACAAGCATCATTCCAATCATCAATCGCAACGGATTCCAGTGCCTTGGTTATCAGTCAAAACTCTTTAAGAAGGAAAGTTAAAGTGAATATTGAAAATTGTCAGAATGTCTGCTTTCGGTTATTTGCCGACAAGACCGACTACTACCACCATTGGTATCATGCCAAGCCGATGCTGATAACCTCAGAACGGCGCGACGAACTGCGGCGTATGCAGGCCTTGCTCTATAAGTGTATTGTCTATATGGCAGAACACTATCGCGAGTGGGTTCCTAAATACATGCCTCTGGACGAGAAAGTGATGGAGGTTCTGGATCGCCAGAGCCATTATCCCTTCCGAGCAGGCGCCTATAGGCCTGACTATCTCATAAGCGAGGACGGTAGGCTGTTATTGGTCGAAATCACCAGCCGATTCTTCGGGCATGGCATCTGGTTCAATTATGCCTCGGTGGCCAAGGCCGAGCAATTTTTGGTGTCCCATCCCAGCACATCTTGGGAGAACCGATACGAAGAATTGTTAACCTATATGCGTGACATCATCCCTCAAGGCAGTCCTATCTATGTACTGAAGAGCAGCGACCCGACAAGCGAGATCGCCTTCTACAAGAAATTCTATGAGTATTACGGACATGAGGTAACCATCTATGAGGCATCAGAAGTGGAAGAGCATATAGATCAATGGAGTCACGATGCGGTGGTATTCAGCGCACTCAACCAGCAAGACCTTCTGTCCTTCAGGATGGAAACCTTGCAAGCTATGATAGATGCGCGGATGCTGAACGACTTTCGCACCATCTTTCTGGCTCACGACAAACGTTTTCTCAACCTTATCTTCGTTGATGATTTTACGCGAGAATGCCTCACGGAAGAGGGAACCACATTCCTGCGCCAACATACCATCCCCACATATCTTTCCCCGAAGAGAGAAATTGAAAATGTGAAGATATGGGAAGATGCGCAGAGAAACAAGGATAAATACATTCTCAAGCCATACGATCTGGGCAAAAGTGTTGGTTTGTATGCCGGAGTGATGACCGACGAAGAGACATGGAATAATACCATTTTCAAATCTCATTCTACAGTTTTCGATCCTGATTACATACTCCAACCCTTCATCAAACAGCACACCTATCCCTGCGAATGGGAAGGCAAATATTACGATGAATATGTGTGTGGTATGATGCTTTGCATGGACGACCGCTATTTCGATAGCGGCATGTTCCGTACAAGTAGTGCTCCTGTAACCAACAAGGTGGATGATCGCAAAATATGTGTTATCCATAGTGACGATGAGAACCTGAAAAAAATCTGTTATGTGTTATGATTGAAGGAAAACGTCATATTGCCATTATGCAGCCGTATTTTTTCCCGTACATAGGCTATTGGCAGCTCATAAATGCCGCAGATATGTTTGTTGTTGGAGATAGTGTCCACTATATCAAGCACGGCTGGATAAACCGCAATCGCATTCTGGGTGAAAGAGGACAACCCCAAAACTTCGGTATTGAAATCAGCCATGCTTCCTGTAATCGTCTCATAAGTGAGACGAAGCGAGTGGTCAGCCAAAAACGAGCAGAATACCTTTGTCGAGTGTTGAAATTCTACTATAGTAAAGCACCCCACTACAGCGAAGCGATGGAAGTCATCAAGCCTATCTTGTTAGATGAAGAACCAGACCTAACACACTATCTCGTTAAGCAACTAAAGACTGTAGCTGAGTATCTGGGCATCAAGACGGAGTTCAGGTTACTCTCAGAGGTTTCAGGCCATTGGGAATGCCACTCACCTGAGATAATTCGTCGCACTTGCGAGTACTTCGGTTTCACAGACTACATCAACCCCTCTGGGGCTGGCATGAGCTACTACGACAAGAACGCATTTCGCAAGATGGGCATCAACCTCAGTTTCCTACGGCGCAACGAGGACATCCGTTACAAACAGTTTTCTGACGAGTTCACACCCGACCTGAGCATCATAGACCTTTTGATGTTCTGTTCGCGCAACGAGTTGCATGACATTCTAAACAGCTATCACTTTTTATAATAAAAGATGTAACAAACTCATTCTGGTTTTACAATTTCTAAAGATGAAAACGCAGATAAATGGCTATACAGGCGACTGCTGCGGAGCAACCTTTATATTGGCCGAGGTTGTATGCTATGTTATAATGACATTCCATACCCTCTCGTAATTTTTTTCAAAAGTTTTCAATAGGGGGTTACACCCATAGCGTTTTTTAGCATATAACGCTCTGAAAATCAAAAAGTAATAACGGGTGTAACCCCCTATTTGAACAATACAATCATTTTAGGGGGTTACATCCATTGTAAACTATTGACAATCAATGCGTAAAAGTCATTTTTAGCCTTGGGTGTAACCCCCTATCGCAAAAACTTTATATTTTTTACATTCACGCCTTTTTCATGCCTCCACTCTAATACCGTTCTACCTCCGTTCCAAGTCCGTTGTAAATCCGTTCCTAAGAATAGGCGAAAATGGGAGTTACATAGGATTTGCTTGGGAATCACCTGGGAATTAAAGGGAAACGGATTTATCTGAGTTATCTGATAGGCTTGCGCAACACATTTTCAAAATGTTATCAGATAATCGGATAAATCCGTTTCCCTTTGTTTTTAACCCTTTCGAAGATTATGGCTTTACCGAAAATCGTATTTTCTATATCTCCTTAAATGTTTTCTTCTGTAACTTGAAGTTTGTACCGAGATACTTCTCCTTTACGATCTGGTTATTGGCAAGCTCATCAGGAGTACCGTGGAAAAGAATGCAGCCTTCAAACAGGAGGTAGGCACGATCGGTAATGTTGAGCGTCTCATGCACGTTATGGTCGGTTATGAGGATACCGATGTTACGATGCTTCAAGTGCCATACCACATTCTGGATTTCTTCAACGGCGATAGGGTCAACGCCAGCAAAAGGCTCATCAAGCATGATGAACTTAGGCTCTATGGCAAGGCATCGCGCAATCTCGGTTCTACGACGCTCACCACCCGAAAGTTGGTCGCCAAGGTTCTTACGCACCTTCTGTAAAGAGAACTCCTTGATAAGGCTCTCCAGTTTCTCCATCTGATACTCACGAGGCTTGCCCGTCATCTGGAGAACAGAAAGGATATTATCCTCCACGCTCATCTTACGGAACACACTCGCCTCCTGTGGCAGATAGCCCACGCCGTTACGGGCATGCTTATAAACTGGCATACTCGTTATCTCGGTATCGTCGATATACACATGACCAGCATTAGGCACCACGAGTCCTGTGGTCATATAGAACGATGTGGTCTTTCCCGCACCATTAGGTCCAAGCAAACCTACAATCTCACCTTGCGTAACGGTAAACGAGACATCGTTTACAACGGTACGCTTTCCGTATATCTTTACGAGTCCCTCCGTACGAAGGGTCTTTCTTTCCAATTCTTCTGACATTATCTGAAATTTTAATGGGCTTACGCCCTTATTTGACGGAAAGTAAATGTTTTTAAGAAAGTAAATTAGGAGTAAATTAAATCAGTAAATTCTATTCTCGAAATAAATTATCTTTCAAACTGCAATTGCAGTTTCCTAATTTACTGAATATAATTTACTGGTCATTTACTTTCCAAAAGAATTTCCTTTCCGTGGGTGCTTAATCGCACACGTTTTATATTTTCAACTGCAAAATTACGAAAATAAACTCTAAAATCACACCTTTGTTTGAAAAACTAACAGGAAATATATAGTTTTTCCATATTTTTTGAGTAATTTTGCACTCGCTTTGTAAAATAAAACAGAAAATAGTAAATAGTACATTATTAAATAATAAATAACTTTGATGATAGTACTCAAGTACCTCAACATTCTCGGAAGATACCTCATTCTAATGGGACGTGCATTCTCACGCCCTGAAAGAATGCGTATGTTCCTGAAGCAATACAGCAAGGAGATGTCAGCCCTCGGCGTTGACTCCATCGGCATCGTACTGCTCATCTCATTCTTCATCGGTGCAGTTATCTGTATTCAGATGAAGCTCAACATCCAGAGTCCTTGGATGCCTCGCTGGGTATCAGGCTATACCACACGTGAGATCATGCTCCTTGAGTTCTCAAGTTCAATTATGTGTCTTATCCTCGCCGGAAAAGTGGGCAGTAACATAGCCTCTGAGCTTGGCACCATGCGCGTAACACAGCAGATTGACGCCCTCGACATCATGGGTGTAAACTCTGCCTGCTACCTCATCTTGCCAAAGATCTTAGGACTCATAACACTTATGCCTTTCCTCGTTATCTTTGCCGATGTGATGGGCATAATAGGAGCATACGCCACGGCATACATAGGTCACATATTGCCTCCTGACGACCTCACACTTGGACTTCAGCATGCGTTCAACTCATGGTTTGTATGGATGAGCCTTATCAAGAGTACGGTCTTTGCCTTCATCATAGCCAGCGTTTCAAGTTTCTGCGGCTATACGGTTGAAGGCGGTTCTGTTGAGGTTGGTAAGGCAAGTACCTCGGCAGTAGTAAACAGCAGCATTATCATCCTATTCTCTGACGTATTCCTTACCCAGCTCCTCTCATGATCGAAGTAAAACACCTATATAAATCCTTCGAGGACAAAGATGTACTCAAGGATATAAACGCAGTATTCGAAAACGGCAAGACAAATCTCATCATCGGACAGTCAGGCTCAGGAAAGACCGTGCTGATGAAGAACCTCGTAGGACTCTTCGACCCAACAAAGGGAGAGGTGCTCTATGACGGTCGTAACTTCGTAACAATGTCGAAGCGAGAGAAGATTGAGATGCGCCGTGAGATGGGAATGATATTCCAGTCGGCTGCCCTCTTCGACTCTCTCACCGTACTTGAGAACGTAATGTTCCCTCTTGATATGTTCTCAAACATGACATACAACGAGCGTGTGCGTCGTGCTCAGGAATGTCTTGACCGTGTGAATCTTATTGATGCACAACAGAAATACCCTGGTGAGATTTCTGGCGGTATGCAGAAGCGTGTAGCCATTGCTCGTGCCATCGTTCTCAATCCGAAGTATCTTTTCTGCGACGAGCCTAATTCCGGTCTTGACCCAAAGACATCACTCGTCATCGATGAGTTGCTCCACAGCATCACAGAAGAATTCGGCATGACAACCATCATAAACACCCATGACATGAACTCCGTAATGGGTATCGGTGACAATATCATTTTCATCTGTAAGGGCAGAAAGGAATGGGAAGGCGACAAGACTATGGTGATGGATAGCACAAATGAAGAACTCAACGACCTCGTATTCGCTTCGGATCTATTCAAGAAGGTGAAGCAGGTGATGGGGAGACCAACCCCACAATAGACCAAACCAGACCCACCCCCTTGCCCCTCCCATAAAGGGAGGGGAGTAGTTACTATTAACAGCACAAAGGGATAGAGTATGGGAATTACATAATGCTAATTCTCAAATTCGATAATCTGCTTCCCTATTATTTTTTCAAACACAAAGGCGCAGAGTCGCAAAGTTTAATTTTGAACACGGAAAACACTAAACTAACGAAACATCCGTTTCATTTGTGCTTTCCGTGTTCATATAAAAAAACTTTGCGACTCTGCGTCTTTGCGTTTATTTTTTACCCATTCTTTATTTGCGCCAAGCCTTGCACGTACCCCAATGATTAGAAATACATTCTACTCCCCTCCCTTTATGGGAAGTCCGATGTTAATAACATCGGAGTATGTGTCAGGGGCAAGGGAGTGGGTCTTTAATATGTAATAATCGCCTCAAGCTCCTTTGCCTGCTCTATCATCTTCTCTATCTCAGGGAGACCAGGCACGCGGTTCACGAGGTTCTTCTTGGCATTAACCTCCTCCATCTTTGCCAGCAGATTAGCAGGAACACGATGCTTCAGTTCCTTGACGGTATCAACGCCAGCAGCCTCAAGCAACTCAGAGAACTGACCAGCAACACCATTAATACGCATAAGGTCAGCGTGGTTAGTCCACTTCAGGATGAAACCACCAGCAATACCAGTAGCCTCCTCAAGTTCCTTACGTCCCTTTGGAGTTGCACACTTAGCGAGAAGCTCATCTGTTGTCTTAATACCAACAGCGTTCAGCTTTTCAGCATATACTTCACCAATACCTTCAATTTGTTCTACTTTGTAAGCCATTGTTTAATAGTTTTTAGGTTTTAAATTAGTTTGTACTAAAATTCACAGCTACAAATATAATACTCCTTTACGACAAAAAAGAAGAATTGAACAATTTTATGAAAGAAATAGCAAAAAAACTTTGATTTTGTAAACTCAGAGTTTGCATTTTTACACAGAATTAGAGAAATTCAAAATAGTTCATAAACGTATGGCTCAGGAACAAAAATTAACGTCTTTCATACGCAAAGGCGCAGAGACGCAAAGTTTTTTATGAACACGGAAATCACGGAATAAACTGATTTTCTCGCTTACGCTCGCTTAACGGAACAAAAATTAGCGACGATGACCTGAAAATTTTATCCAGAAAATTAAATGGAAACAGATGTATCTGATTTATCTGATGGCTGGCGCGATACGTATTCCGAATGGTTCAGATAAATCAGATACATCTGTTTCCCTTTCTTTTTTGAACACGAAACTAACGAAACTTCCGTTTCTTTTGTGCTTTCCGTGTTCATATAAAAATCTTTGCGTTAAAAATTCACTTCCACCTCCTCAACTGATCTTTTCTGAAAGTGAAGTTGTCAATTTTTATTACATCTGCGTCTGGGTCAAGTTTGAACCAAGGTGTGTTTCCTGAAACATCGTTATTCTTCACGATATGCAATTCACAAGCGGGGGTGAAGCCTTGCATCACCTGAAAGTAAATATCACCCTTGGCATCCTTAGCCACCTCGCTAACCATAACCACATGACCGAGCTTATTCCCTCTGGCTGGATAGATAAGCACATCACCAGGACGAATATCACTTAACGATGACACAATCTGCATCTCGTTATACATAGAAGCCGTATTCGATATGTTATATATCTTTCTCAGATAGGCATTAAGAGCCTGACGGGATGCACCACCTGTGTATTTGTGATCCTTGCCACCCACATCATGAAAGTGAATCTTGTCGTACTGCTTCTGACGAAAGAAATACTCCGCACGCAGATGCATGCACACATCGGCACATTGTTCCACAGGACTAAGCAACGGGAAATCTATCACACAATATTTATAATAGCTCATCCCTGCATCCTCTCCCTTGTAGTTCTTTATCTCTGCAATTCTCTTCTTTCTTGGAAGAGAGCATAGGAATTTATAGAAAGAATCATCCTCGTATTGGATAATATATTGATAATCAGCATTAACCGCCACACTATCAGGCTGCACATCATTAGCATTTCCCTTATTCTCAGCCTTACAAGAAGACAAGCCGAAACAAAGGGAAACAGCAAGAACAAGCCCTATTGACAATTTACCGATTCTCATGATATGCGAAAATCCTTATCTACATAGTTGTTAAACGACTGGCACACAGCACTTGAGAAACGCTGTCCGAAGGCGATAAGCGATTGCCATGCCTCTACAGGCATCTTTTCAAACGCAGGTTCTTTACCCTCCCCATATGCTTTGTAAACACCATACACAAAGCCGGCATTAAAGTTATCACCAGCCCCGATTGTACTCACGGTCTTAACAGGAGCCGTAGGGAACTCAGCACGAACCGTAGGAGTGAAAAGCTCTACTGGCTTACCTCCGTTAGTGCATATAAAGCAAGGACAATGTGTCTTGATGTATCTCTCATAAACTTCAGCAGCAGTAATAGGCGACTCTGGCGAAGCATACAGATACTGGAAATCCTCAAGCGAACCTCTTACCACCGATGACATCTTCATATTCTCGATAATAGCAGGGAGAATGACTGGTATATCATTAATGTGGGAAGCACGGAAGTTTATATCATAATAAATAAAAGCACCAACCTTATGAGCATCTTCAAGGAAAGCCTTTACAAGAGGACGCAACACAGGATTAACAGCGAAGAAAGAGCCGAAAATCACGATGTCACCTTTCTTCACCTCTGGGAAATTGTTCTCAATAGATACGTTGGCATGATCCTTATAGAACTGATACTGCGCATCGTTATGCTCGTCAAGGAAGGCGAGGGATATATGCGATTTGGCATTATCCCTACGGTTCACATAATCCGTAGAAACGCCATTATCCGCAAGGAAGTTAACGATGATATCGCCAACGTGGTCATTTCCCACCTCGGTGACAAATAAAACAGAGCCGCCTAATACCCTACCAAGAGATATAAGCGCGTTAAAAGTACTGCCACCCGGCACAGCTGCCACGGGTTGGTCGTTCTTGAATATAATATCGAGAATAGTCTCGCCGATGCCAATGATCATAAGCCTAACCAAGCCTTCCCAAAGGGAAGGATGTTTTATAGTATTCATCCCCTATAAAAGGGGAATTGAAAAAATTAATAATTAAATTGACTACAAATTTAATGATAAAATCTGAGAATCCATTAATTTCTGAAGAAAATTGAGAATTATTCAGATGTTTTTTTGTTTATAAGAAAAAAAATGCTAACTTTGTAGGATAATTCACAAACAATAATACAATCAAACATCCTTCCCTTTGGGAAGGCTTGGTTAGGCTTTAGATTTTACTCTTATGACTATTACCGAACGCTTCATTAAATATACAAAATTTGACACTCAGTCAAGTGAAGAAAGCAATACTGTTCCAAGTACAGCCAAACAACTCGTTTTCGCCCGATACCTCAGAGACGAACTCATAGCAGAAGGACTCTCTGATGTGGAAATGGACGATATGGGTTATATCTACGCCACCCTCAAAGGCAATACATCAAAGCAAGTGCCTACTATCGGCTTTATTGCTCATTATGATACTTCTCCCGATTGTTCTGGCGCAAATATCAAGGCTCAGATCGTCAAGTCGTACGATGGTAAGGTCATCACACAAGGCAGAGTTGAGGGCATGGAGCTATCTCCTGAAAAATTCCCAGAACTCTTGGATCATATAGGCGAAGACCTTATCATAACCGACGGCACTACCCTACTCGGTGCTGACGACAAGGCTGGCATAGCCGAAATTGTTCAGGCTATGGTCTATCTGCAAGAGCATCCTGAAATAGAGCACGGTGACATCCGCGTTGCATTCAATCCCGACGAGGAGATAGGCATGGGAGCTCATCACTTCAACGTAGAGAAGTTCGGTTGCGACTGGGCTTACACTATGGATGGAGGTGACATAGGTGAACTCGAATACGAGAACTTCAACGCCGCCTCTGCCAAGATCAATATCACAGGCACGAGCGTTCATCCTGGATATGCCAAGGGCAAGATGCTCAACGCCGCACGTATTGCCACGGAGTTTGCTGCCCTCGTCCCTTCTTCCGAGACTCCTGAGACAACCGAAGGCTATGAAGGATTCTTCCACCTCACAGGCATGGAGGGAAATGTAGAGAAGGCTCGGCTTTCATACATCATACGCGATCACGACCGTAAGATATTCGAGGATCGCAAGGCATTCATGTGCAAGTGTGGCGAGATCATAAACGAGCGTTACGGTTCCACCATCTGCGAGGTTACAGTTTCCGATCAGTATTATAACATGAAGGAGAAAATTGACCCTCAGATGCACATCATCGACAATGTACTCAAGGCAATGGAAGAGGTTGGCGTTAAGCCGAAGGTAATGCCTATACGTGGCGGTACTGATGGCGCCCAGCTCTCCTTCAAGGGTCTCCCTTGCCCTAACATCTTCGCAGGTGGCGTGAACTTCCACGGCCCTTACGAGTTCATCTCCGTGCAGGTGATGGAGAAGGCGATGGAGGTAGTGGTAAAGTTAGCGACAAGCCAAAACTAACCAACAGCCCCTCACCTGCCCTACGGGCATCCTCTCCCCAAGGGGCGAGGAGAAAAGTTAGTATTTCCAATCATGGGCAAAACCCTACAAGTAAAATTTTAAAATTGAAAAGTTAAAAGCAACAGCATCCCATAGCATTCAAGTGTAACTTCCCCCTCGCCCCTTGGGGAGAGGGTGCCCGCAGGGCGGGTGAGGGGCTGTTGTGGTCTTTTTACTCTTATGTCCGAAATCCCATCATTGGTTCAGGATCTCGCTGTCATCCTCATCGTGGCTGGCATCGTGACCCTGCTTTTCAAGAAACTGAAGCAGCCACTCGTGTTAGGATACATAGTGGCGGGCTTCCTCGTATCTCCACACATGCCACTCCTACCCCTTGCCGTGGATAAGGAGAACATACAGTCGTGGGCAGACATCGGCGTGATGTTCCTGCTCTTCACACTCGGTCTCGACTTCTCATTCAAGAAAATACTCAAAATGGGAAGTGCGCCCGTCATAGCCGCGCTAACCATCGTATTCTCCATGATGCTACTAGGCATCTGCGTTGGTAAGATGTTCTCATGGAGCCAGATAAACTGCATCTTCCTCGGAGGCATGCTCGCCATGAGCTCTACCACCATCATCTATAAGGCATTCGACGACCTCGGCTTACGACAACAGAAATTCGCAGGTACTGTCATGAGCGTGCTCATCCTAGAAGACATCCTCGCTATAGTCATGATGGTGATGCTAAGTGCCGTGGCAAGCGGACAATCCCCTGACGGAGGTCAGATGATAGACTCAATACTCAGCATCGCCTTCTTCCTCACCGTATGGCTCGTGGTGGGTATCTTCATCATCCCTATCTTCCTGCGCAAAGTCCGCAAGCTGATGAACTCTGAGACGCTTCTCATCGTGTCTCTCGGTCTCTGCTGCCTCATGGCTGTCATAAGCACTCAGGTGGGTTTCTCAAGCGCATTCGGAGCCTTCATCATGGGCAGCATACTTGCAGAGACCGTAGAGGCTGACAAGATAATAAAGGTAGTAGAGCCTGTAAAGAATCTCTTTGGAGCTGTGTTCTTCGTGTCTGTCGGAATGCTCGTGCAGCCACAGATCCTTATCGACTACGCCCTGCCTATCATCGTCATCACGCTTGCCATCCTCATAGGTCAGAGCACCCTCGGCACCTTTGGCTATTTGCTCTCCGGACAGCCTCTCAGCCAGGCTCTCCGTTGTGGATTCTCCATGGCTCAGATAGGTGAGTTTGCCTTCATCATCGCCTCTCTCGGACTCTCCCTCGGCGTCATAGGCGACTTCCTCTACCCTGTCGTGGTGGCTGTATCAGTAATAACCACCTTCCTGACGCCTTACATGATACGTGGTGCCGTACCTGCCTATCAGTTCATCGAGACACGACTTCCTCGCGTTTGGGTAAGACGAATAAACCGAGCATCCATGAAAATGCCGTCATCAAACTCTACCCGAACAAACTGGCGATCTCTCCTTCGTGACATAGGTCTCAACACCATCGTTTACGCTATGCTCACCATAGCAGCTATTGCCTTGATGGAGAGCCTTTTCCTGCCATTCTTCAAACGTGTCATTCCAAGCGAATGGACTTCCGTGGTTTGTAGCATCCTCACCGTTCTCCTCATCTCGCCTTTCCTTCGTGCTATGATCGTGAAGAAGAACCATAGCGAGGAGTTCAAAGCGCTCTGGGTGGAGAGCCATCACAACCGCTTACCTCTCATCTTCACCATACTGGCACGAATAGTCCTCGCCATGAGCTACGTGTTCTATATCTTCAAGAGTATGACCACGTTCTCCAATGCCCTTATGCTCTGTGCCGCCCTCGTCGCCATCATCCTAATGGTGATGTCACGAACCCTGAAACGCAGTAGTATCCGCATGGAACGTATGTTCTTGCAGAACCTTCGTTCTCGTGACATAGCCGACCAGGCATCGGGCAAGCGTAAGCCTCTCTTTGAGGGGCATCTTCTCGACCACGACCTGCATATCTCAGAGGTCATAGTGCCTGACGATAGTCTCTGGGCTGGAAAGACCCTCAAGCAACTGCAACTGAACCAGCGTTTCGGCATCAACGTGAGCAGCATCCTCAGAGGCTCAAGGCGCATCAACATACCTTCTGCCAATGATGTAATCTTCCCTGGCGACCGTCTCAGCGTCATAGGCGATGACGAGCACCTCACCGTCCTCGACACTACGCTCCATAAGGAGGTATATCCTGAAGACTACGAGATTGAACGTCGTGAGATGAAGCTTGAGCGCATAGTCATTGATAGTAAGAGCCGTTTCCTCGACAAGACACTCATGGAGAGTGGCATACGCGACAAATACAACTGCATGGTCGTGGGTCTTGAGTCTGGCGAAGAGAGTCTCAGCAACGTATCGCCATACCACACCTTCAAGCGTGGTGACATTCTCTGGATAGTAGGCGAAGAATCAAATATCGCGAATATTCTGATGTAATTAACGTGAGTTCGACGAACTTGTATCCTTCAATACAAATACGCACCTTTGGTGATGAACTGACATTATGTTACCTTTGTCTTTTACGTGATTTTACCGCTACATAGAAGACATTACTTTCCAGAAGTTGCTGAGGAGCTCCTTGCAGTCGCTTGCCTTGTAGGGAAGAAATCGAGAATCGAGTAATCATATGTAGTCTCAAGTCTCAGTCTCAGTTGTAAAAACGGAGTCATGTTTTTCTTATATCTCTTCTTATATATAATATATATATCATATAACTAATTAATAATAAGATAGATAGAATAAATAAGAATATATAAGAAGAGACAAGAAGCAAAAATACATGTTCATTTTTTTGAACTGAGACTTGAGACTGAGACTGTTCTTGTATCAGTAATAATTCTCTAAAAAGCTGAAATACAACAAAATACGATATTTCAGCAGTAGTGCTCCAGCTATATCAAAGTCTGGCAAGGCACAGAAATCATCAAAATTCTGTTCATACAGACGTCCAAAAACATGTATGAACCCATCGTTCCTGTGCTTTTTCCTGTTCTTTGAGCTTATGTAATTAATTCAGAATTTTTGTACCTAGATAGCTTTTGGAAGTAGATGTATGGCGAAATGGCTAATCTTTTTTATTACTGTCCACTAAAAATATTGTCAAGAATTAGAGATTTTGAGAATTTCTTTTTTTGAATTAATGAGAATTAGAGAAATGTCGCTTACGCTCCAGACAATCACGCTTTTCAGCCTTCTCTCATTCTCAAATTCTTGATAAAAACAGGGCTTGTTCTGCATAAATCTTTTGATATTATGCAAGATATAGTTGTTTAGCGGACAGTAATAAATCTTTTTGCAGAAAGCGGCCTTAAGTGATGAAAAAAAATAATCTGAGACGATTTATTATTTCACCATCACTAAGTGAAAAATTGCTTGGAAGCGTCCGAGGTAAGTCCCATGTAAGTCCTATGTAACTCCCATGTAAGTCCCATTTCCTGATGGGAGGCAAAGGGGATTGATAACAAGACAGCAAAGAATGAAGAAATACAGGTCACGCTTTTCAATCAAAGGCCACGAACGAAGAGATACTGATTCCACACATTCTCAATCTATCAACATTCCAACTTAATTATTAACACTTATACACGTTGAATGATCATTGTATTGTATTTCAGTATATTACATGGATTTACTTTCGTTGACATTCTCCGTAACAACTCAGCACCCACTCGTAGTGGTATTATTTTTTACGCGAATTTCCGTAAATTAACCGCAAATTATCCGAAAATTATTGTTTTTTACTTATGAATAAAAGAATTTACGATTAAATTCACGAGCATTTACGTTCGCCGAAGGCAAAAAAAAGGGGTACAGAGTTGTTACCAGCCTTGCAAAAAATATCTGTTTATTCCGTGATTTCCGTGTTCGGATAAAAATATTTGCGGCTCTGCGCCTTTGCGTTTTGAAAATGGAGATGCAAATCATAAAGAGAGCCTACCCTAACAGAACTTAGGATAGGCTCTCTTTATGATTTACCTTTTCCCCTTAAAAGGGTTGGGGGATGTCTTACACGAGGTGTGCGATAAGGCTCTCACGATCACCTGGGAGCATATCGATAACAGGAACCTCAATCATTGTGTAGCAACCTGGCTGCTGCTTGAGAGAAGCACGTGCTACGTTTACGAGTACCTGAGCGGTAAGAGCAGGGTTGTTAATCTTCATGTTGAACTCGAAGAGCTGGTTGTGAGTCTTACCTGAAACGCCCTTACGAGTGAGGTTCACACCATGACCTACATCGTTGAGAGCATCAACGCTCTCTACCTGGAATACGTGTGTCTCATCGCTTGCGAAGTAAGGGTCAGCCTTGATAGCCTTTGTAACCTCAGCGAGATCAGCACCTTCCTCAAGCTCTACATATACCATACGGCGATGGATACCCTCACCTACTGGGATAGTCATTGAGAGTGCATCCTTAACACCTGCCTTTGAGCGAACACATACTGAGTGACCCATAGAACGGCCAGGACCGAAGTTTGTGTAAGAGAGTCCCTTTGGTGCAAGGCTCTGCATGAGAGTGCGGACGATAGAGTCAGAACCTGGATCCCAACCAGCAGAGATGATGGCTACGGCGCCATTCTCCTTTGCTACTGGCATGAGGGCTGCACGATAGTCGAGGATGCTTGTGTGAATATCAAATGAGTCAACGGTATTGATACCCATTGCAAGAATCTTCTTAGCATACTCCTCGCAAGAACGTGTTGGAGTAGCAAGGATAGCCACATCAACGTCCTTAAGCTCAGCGATGTCCTTAACAACATCATACTGTGCAAGTTCTGCAGGCTTGTTCTCTGCGCCATTACGACGCACTACGCCAGCGATTTCGAAATCCTCAGAAGCCTCAAGAGCCTCAATGGTGTACTTACCGATGTTACCGTAACCTACTACGGCTGCTCTAATCTTTTTCATTTTTTTATTTATATATTTTTTATATTGGTTGTTTTGCTGAAAGTCAAAGGTCAAAGGACAAAAGTATTCAATCATTAGTCCATTGCCCTTAGACCTTAGTCCTGAATTGTCTGCAAAGGTATAAAAAAAATGTCAAGAATTACGAAATTCGGGAAAAATTCTTATCAATATGTCAGCATTTCTTTCAATTTATAAGAATATTAACATATTTTTTGCCTCAAAATCGTAATTCTTGACACTTTCATGAAAGAATAGTTACAGATTGTTAGCAATGCAACTCCACAACGAAGCGGGTACCTTGCGCGAATTCTTCATCAAGACGCAAATTTCCATTGAGTTTGTATGCCATAAGGGCGCAGGTAGGTAGTTTCATACCATCGTCTATGGTGAGATCCTTGACCTCAGCAAATGCCTGGAATAGATTTTCACGCTTGTCTGCCGGAATCTTGAAACCAATACCTGTAACGAGGAAGTTACCTGTATGTGGATTGCGTTTCTTAAACTCAAGACTTATGCGCTCCGTTTCGCCACTCTTGGCAAGTTCGGAGATAAGAATCACAAGAAGCTGCTTGAGAACCTCCTCGTTTGAAGGGAAGGTAATGCCATGAGCATCAATCTTGATAGGAAGGTCAGACTTGATGCTATCCTTTGCCTCAGCCACAACATCCTTGCAAAGACGCTCCATATTGAGTTCTTGCTGCTCATAAAGTTGTTCGCGAGAGTTTTCCAACACCATATACTCCTTTATATGCTGCATGAAGTCCTGAAGAGCTGTAGCCTGCTGTTTGTCACCACGAGCTATTGCCTCAAGTGAAGGATTTATCTGTTCACTTATATTGTTTATGAACAGGCTCTTCCTGTCATTATTGTTATTCGCAATTTCAAGGCTATCCTTCAGATGCTTGATCTTCACCATATTCTTGAACTTGAGCATAACGAAGAATGCGAGGGCGAGAGCGAGCGCTACGACAATAACGATAAGTACAATGATAAAGCCCCATTGCACGGCTATCTTCGTTGCCTTGCCGTCTATGTCTTCCTGAGCCTCAGCATACTGAGCCTTTACGGCTTTGAGTTCGGCAGCAGCCTTATCGCTTGCAATAGAGTCCTTCCATTGTGTGTACATTTTTTCAAGCATACTTGCCATAAGGGCATTATCCTTACCCTTTGCCTCAGCAACCATGCTTTGGAAACATTTGTCAATACCAGCATCATCCTTACCCTTGGCACGACGATAGAATACTTCCTTATAGCATTTCTGGGCAAGGCTCACGTTACCTGTCTTGGCAGAATAGGCACCCTTAGCTATGAGCATATCTTCAATGACATCGCTCATATTCGACTTACGGGCGTATGACTCCATTAATTGCATCTGCGAACGAGCATCATCAGACTTGTTGATGCGTGAATACATGCGGAAGCGTTCCTTCGACACGAGGTAATGCAGCTCAGGATTTTCCTTGCCGATAGCTGCGTCGAGGGCACGGCAAGTAGCAAAAGCCTCATGCCACTCATGATTCTGAGTCTGGCGAATACTTGTCTGTATGCCTTCCTCAACCTGCTTCTTCAAACTGCCTTGTGCCTGTATGGACAGGATGCCACATGACAGCATTAATAATAGAATTAGTTTTCGCATATAAGATTAGTTTTTATAATTGTTAATACTCAATATGATAAGTCTTGAGCAGAAGCCACCGCCTTAGTTCTTGAACGAATGAATAGGTGCTGGGATTCTACCACCACGATTAACAAAGCGAGAGCAGTCGAACGTATTGACTGGCATAATAGGAGCATAGCCAAGGAGACCACCGAACTCCACGGTATCACCCACTTTCTTACCAATGACTGGAATGATGCGCACGGCCGTTGTCTTCTGGTTCACCATACCAATTGCCGACTCGTCAGCAATAATGCCCGAAATAGTTGTAGCAGATGTATCGCCTGGGATGGCAATCATATCAAGACCGACAGAGCAAACACAGGTCATAGCCTCAAGTTTCTCTATCGTAAGCGCACCTACATTAACTGCATCTATCATACCCTGATCCTCAGAAACCGGGATGAAAGCACCAGAGAGTCCTCCAACGTATGAGCTTGCCATAACGCCACCCTTCTTCACCTGATCATTGAGCATGGCGAGGGCGGCAGTAGTACCTGGAGCACCAGCATGCTCAACGCCCATACAATGAAGGATGTCTGCAACAGAATCACCAATAGCAGGGGTAGGAGCAAGTGAGAGGTCGATGATACCGAAAGGAACTCCAAGACGCTTTGATGCCTCCTGTGCCACAAGTTGTCCGACACGGGTAATCTTGAAGGCCGTCTTCTTTATGGTCTCACCAAGTGTCTCAAATGTAGCAAGTCCTGCCTTTCTATCCATCTGCTCAAGAGCATACTTAACCACGCCTGGACCTGACACACCCACGTTGATAATGGCATCCGCCTCACTCACACCATGAAAGGCACCTGCCATAAATGGATTATCATCAGGAGCATTACAGAGCACAACGAGTTTCGCACATCCGAGAGAATCCTGTTCCTTAGTCATCTCAGCCGTCTGGAGAATGATATCACCCATAAGACGCACAGCATCCATATTGATACCAGTCTTGGTGCTGCCCACATTAATACTTGAGCAGATGAAATCGGTACAGGCAAGAGCCTGTGGTATGGAGCGTATGAGGAGTTCGTCACTCTTCGTCATTCCCTTGCTGACGATGGCTGAATATCCACCGAGGAAGTTTACACCAACCTCCTTTGCAGCCTTATCGAGTGTCTTGGCAATCTGCACAAAGTCGGCAGGAATGCGACAGCAAGCAGCACCTACAAGGGCAATAGGAGTAACAGATATTCGCTTATTGACAATAGGAATAGCGAACTCACGACTTATCTCCTCACCCGTCTTCACAAGGTCACGGGCAAGTGTGGTTATCTTGTTGTATATCTTCTCGCAGGTCACATCCAACGACTTATCGGCACAGTCAAGAAGACTGATACCCATAGTGATGGTGCGCACATCAAGATTCTCCTGCTCGATCATCTTATTGGTCTCGAGCACTTCGGATATGTTAATCATATATTTTTCTATTTACAATGTACGACAACCTTTATATTCTGTGCATCTTATCAAAGATATCCTCAAGCTGGCACTTAACCTGCACGCCCATATCAGAGCCAATGCTACCAAGCTCAGTAGAAACCATATCGAATGATTTGTTACACTTCGTCATATCGACAATCATCATCATATTGAAGAAATCCTGAACGATCGTCTGACTGATATCAAGGATGTTAATCTGACTATCTGCCAGATAGGTACATACCTTGGCAATGATACCTACGGTATCCTTACCTACTACTGTTATTATCGCGCGAGTCATCTATATATTTACAATTTAGCTATTTACAATTTACTATTTTCTACTATCCACTTTACTCTTTCAACTATATACGATCACCTACACATCGCAACGCAAATCCTATCTTGAAATGCCTTGGCGTTCTTGGCCCTAAGTACTCCCTGATTGATGATGCAAAAAGCGAGGATATGACCATTGGCTGCCTTGGCATATCCAGCAAGACTACTGACGCAGGTGAGAGTTCCGGTCTTTGCCCTTACGCTACCCGCAGCCCTCGTGCCGTTTAGACGCTTAGAAAGCGTGCCATCATAGGCTGCAAGCGGAAGGGAAGGAATCAGGTGATTATAGATTGTGCTGTTCTCGTATGCATATCTCAGGAAAGCCACCTCAAGTTCAGCAGTAACGTAGTTGTAGAGCGAAAGTCCAGAACCATCAGCAAGACGGTAGTCAGAAGGATTTAATCCCATTTTTCGGATTAGGTTAAGCTCAAACATCTTTGCCCCAGCAGCACGTGCAGGCTTGTTCTGCGCAGCCGCAAGATGATAGTACATTGACTCTGCATAGAGGTTATCACTCTCCTTCATCATACGGGTAAGAATCTGGTCAATGCTATGCGCACGCGAACAAATTTCATCCGCAAGAAAAGGTGCGGTCTCGTCAACAATCTCTCCCTTGAGCGTGATACCTTGCTCTGCAAGCTCAGCCACAAGTTTATCCATCATCTGATCCTTACGAGAATATACAAGAGGAGAGAGTACGGGATTGTCATCATCCCAGCACCATCCTTCACCAAGTAAATCCTTGTCCTTGAAAGAACGATCTGCACAGAGATTTCCGGCAATAGTATCAACACCGAGTTTCTTCAGCGACTCAACAAAAGCGATCAGGTCGTCCCTATTGAAACGAGGATCCATACCACCTATCACATAGACATTGCCCTTGAGAGTGCGGGTAGAATCAACCACCGTTCCAGTATGCTTCAGATACGTTTTGAGCTGATACGAACCACCAAGCTTATCAAGAGCCGTTATGGCAGTCAGCAATTTCATAGTTGAAGCCGGACGAAGAGTCTGCTTCTCATTGACGGCATAGAGCAAAGAGTCAGATGTAAGATCGTAAACCATAACGGCATACTGCGATGTCTTTAGCATCTGGCTCTTCATTATTACGGTGTCGAGACGAGCCCTGAGAGATTCCGGCCAAGGAAGCGTGTCATTAGTGAGGGTATCTCCAATCAGGGCAAGAGAATCAATGGCGAGGGAATCACTAAACGCATCGATAACATCCTCCTGCACCAGTTTCTGTGGTTCCACAACCTTCACCACATGAGCTTTCCGCCTATGCTTTTTCTTCTTGACCTTACCCTCAATAGGCGCAGCCAAGAAAAGGAGGCAGAGGAGGGGGAGAAGCAAAGCACCCCAGCCCCTCAAGGGGGAGTTTTTTATATGGAATTTATCCTTATGAACTTTCTCCATTATTCATCATTAATTATGCCTTTCGCCCTCCGGCTCCCTCTCTACGGGAGAGGGCGGGGGGAGAGGCCGCTTTTCTACTACTTGTGCGGATAGTCCGTAGTATAGTGCAAGCCGCGACACTCCTTTCTCTCAATAGCCCAGCGAGTAATGAGATATGCCGTGTTGATCATATTGCGAAGCTCACAAATATCCTTTGTAGCCTTCACACGCTTAAAGAGTTTCTCCGTCTCTTCATAGAGCACATCAAGGCGTGTCCATGCACGTTGCAGACGGAGATTAGAGCGGACGATTCCGACATAGTTAGCCATAATCTCGCCAACCTCCTTCACGCTCTGGGTGATAAGCACCTTTTCCTCGTTTGTCATAGTGCCCTCATCGTTCCACTCAGGAACTAGGGGGTTGAAGTCATATTCATCAACATGAGCGAGAGAGTGACGAGCAGCTGTCTCAGCATATACCACAGCCTCAATAAGAGAGTTACTTGCAAGACGATTGCCACCATGCAGACCTGTGCATGAGCACTCGCCAATGGCATAGAGTCGCTTGATTGAAGAGCATCCGTTGAGATCGACCTTGATACCACCGCACATATAATGAGCAGCAGGACGAACAGGGATATAATCAGTTGTGATGTCGATACCGATAGTAAGACACTTATGATAGATGTTAGGGAAGTGCTTGCGAGTCTCTTCAGCTGGCTTATGAGTTACATCAAGGCAAACGTGATCAAGACCATGAATCTTCATCTCCTTATCTATTGCACGAGCTACGATGTCACGAGGAGCAAGACTTAGACGCTCGTCGTATTTCTCCATAAATGTCTCGCCATTAGGCAGACGGAGTATGCCACCATATCCTCGCATAGCCTCTGTTATAAGGAAAGCTGGATGTGTCTCGCCCGGATGATAGAGGGCTGTTGGGTGGAACTGCACGAACTCCATGTCAGCAACAGTTCCCTTTGCACGATATACCATAGCCTCACCATCGCCAGTAGCGATGATAGGGTTTGTTGTTGTCTGATAAACAGCTCCACAACCACCAGTACACATAAGTGTCACCTTACTAAGATAGGTATCAACCTTCTGGGTTTCAGGGTTGAGGATGTATGCACCATAACATTGGATATCCTTATTACGACGAGTAACGGTAACACCAAGATGATGCTGTGTAATGAGTTCTACGGCGAAATGATGTTCCTTGACCTCGATGTCAGGATTAGCACGAACAGCAGCAATAAGTCCGCGCTGAATCTCTGCACCAGTATCATCAGCATGATGGAGGATGCGGAATTCAGAGTGTCCGCCCTCACGATGCAGGTCGTATGTACCATCTTCCTTCTTGTCGAAGTTAACACCCCACTCCACCAGTTCCTTAATCTGAGATGGAGCCATACGAACTACCTGCTCAACGGCTGCACGATCAGAGATGAAGTCACCTGCGATCATAGTATCCTCGATATGCTTCTCGAAGTTATCAACAATAAGGTTAGTTACAGAAGCCACACCACCCTGTGCGAAAGAAGTGTTTGCCTCATCCAATGCTGTCTTACAAATAAGGCAGACCTTTCCTTTCTTTGCCCTGGCAATCTTGAGGGCGTAGCTCATACCGGCAACACCTGCACCGATGATGAGAAAATCATACTTGTATCTCATTGTTAATTACGAATTACTAATTTCTTATTACGAATTACGAGTTACTTTATTTACTATTTCAAAAATTTCAATCAAAAATCCCTAACTACCTTGTCAATGAGAACTTCATCGACATACCGAAGTCATGGGTAGTAGTTGGATAACTACTTGACGTGAGCAACGGCGTGTTGGTCTGAGAGTCATAGTAAAGACTCATTGTGAGCAACTTCGATATTGTATAATCGGCAGAGAAACTGAGCTTAAACGCCTTGTTTCCGCTACTTGCCGTACTCGTGCCTGAACCAATATCGCGAGTAATCGCAGCCTGATTACGCAGACTGAGATCAAGTCGGAGATTCATGTCATGATTGAATGACTTCTTGGAATTCTTTGAAGAAGACTTCGACTTATTCTTGGCCTCATCGTCAGACTTGCCATTACCATTGCTACGAGTCTTGACAAGACGTTTGTTTCGTCCAGAGAAACTAAAGTCATTTATCTTGTATCCACAGCCAACGACGAAATCCTTAGAGAGAGTTTCGTTGATTTGAACGCTTGCCATTGAAAGTCCAAGCACTCGTGTGGTGCGATACTCAACCTTGAATGTCATATTGTTTTTCATCGTGACATCTACGCCTATAAGTGGCGAGAACGCCTCGTTGATACTTACCTGAGAGACATCATACATACTGTTCGGCACAGGAATATTTGTTCCACTCGTACCGTCAAGGATGAAACCGAGACCATCACCCATACATGACATGAAGGTTGAATAAGACTGATATGAGCCTACTGCATACACGCTCTTGTATGAATGGTTGAGGTTCACGCTCTTGAAGATATTCTGGAAGAATGTCATATTGCTTAGTCCGCTGTAACGTATAGTCCAGTTTGGCAACATACTCGTGAGAGCCGGGAAGATGCTCATTCCATCATAGCCTGTATAGGCATTGAGGAAGGCTGGCACCATAACATCCGCACTATATTTATTAACACCAGCAACCTCGCCTGGATTAAATGGCTTGCCTGCAAATTCAGCACCACTTCCAGCTGGATACAATACTCTGGCATACTGAGCCTCAACACGTGAACGATAGTCCTCAAGTGAGTTACGGAATCTATCAAACGATGCCGAATGATAGCCATTCTCCGCATTACCCATACCCTCAAAAGCAGACTTTATGGATACTGTAGTCATTGTGAATTGTCCGCTCTGTTTTGTCGGGTTGCCCTCATACATATATTGTATAGACTTTTGCCTTGTCATTGTGCGAGAAGCATTGAGGTCAATCTTCAGATTACGCGCAGGTTCAAGTGTAGCCCTTAGATTGAATTCCTCAGTCTTGCTTGTTGCAGCGGGATTTGAAACAGCGGTATCTCCTAACCATTCATTTGCGCGTGCCTTGTCTATAAAGTCATCACCAACGAAACCAAAAGCGAAGGCAAGTCCCGGAGACAGCATATCCTTGCCATCATCGTGCTTCTGTCCGAAAGCATTGCCAACCGAAGGCTTATAACCAGGAATAGACATAGAGTACTGATTACGGTATGTAAAGTTGATATTGCGCACCGACATCAGGACACGGGCTACCGACTGTGTGAGTCTGTACCATTGCTGATCTTCTTTCTTTGGCTTGACAACAACGGTAATCTTCATAGTCACGGCAGAGTCTGCCTTGTTGAAGATTTTTATCTTGTTATCATCCATCACCTTATATTTTACAGGAATGAGCTTACCTTCTGCATTACGTGCCGTAACAGTAAGGCTCTTCGACTTCTTGCCATGAGTAAGCACGGTTGAAGTATCGGCCTTGATCGTCACCTCACGCTCAAACCTATTTCTATTGAGTGCAAGTTGTTTTTTCTTCTCAGCCTCAGCCTTCTTTTCGTCCTTTTCCTTCTGTTCACGTTCCTTTTTCTCCTCAGCAAGTTCCTTGGCATCCTTCGCCTTAGCCTTACCACCCTTTGCCTTGGCGAGTTCTTCCTTTGACTTGTCCTCGTCATTTTTCTTCGGCTGCTTCTTAGGAACACGCTTTACAGGTTTCTTGAAACGTTCATTCACCTTCTTGAGATAAGGTATCTGGTCATAGAGCTTCTCAAGATTCAGCGTACTATTGAGCGTGAACTGACGGTTCATGCCAATGGTATTGCCGTATGACTTATTATCCTCCGTTTCCGCACCTCTCTGCCAGGTATAGCTTGAATTATAGTTTGCATCAGCATTAACCCAGTTGAATATTGGGATTAGGTTGAGCGGTGGCTTATATGAAGCCGCAAACGACTGCTGATAGTCAAGTGGGGTACCCATACGAGCTATGCTGTTCTTGACTGATTCCTTCCATTTTGAATATTCATCAGGATACAAAGCCTCATTAATCTGAGTATATGGCTCTTCAATCTCTGCATGGGTAGCACTCTGGAAATTGAGGTGAAGGTTCTTTGTCAGATCCCAGCGGATGCTGAACTCACGATCCCAAAGGAACTGTGAAGAGAAGGTTGCAGGGATTTTATTAGAAGCTCCGAGATCCTCAAGGTCACGCTCCTGAAGCTCATAATAGTAACGAGACATATCTGTATTGAACGATATATTCTGAGGCAACCAGTTGAGACCGAATCGCTTTAATATGTCATAATACTTTGACTTGCTCTTTATCTTCTTGAAAGGCTCATACGGCTTATACACAGGAGTCCATGAATAAGATATACCGCCCTTCCAGTTATCCTCATTTTCATAAATAGTAGTCTCACCTGTCGTGTTATTGTGAGAATGACTATATGAGAATGTGAAGTTGGCAGGGTCATAAGGCATAGGATGACGCTTTGTAGCAATTCCGAACCTCACACCAGAAAGCGAGAAATTGGTATTTACGTTCTTCAGGACAGAGATTTGCTCAATGGTTTCACGATCACGCTTATCAGCTGCTTCAAGAGCATCATCAAGTTTCATATCAGTATCAAGCGGATTGAACTTAGGAGATGTCTTCTCGCGCGTAATACTATAATATAATGGAGCCTCAACCTTTGCTTTCTCCGGGAAGAACTTACCGAGTTCCAGATTGGTGGTAATGCTGTATGTAGAGAAGTTATCAGTAGAGCGTGAAGCCACACCTTCCTCAAGTCCGCCGAATCCCTCACTTGTGTATTTACCAGAAGCATTGAAACTACCGAAGTCTGACAACTGCACGTTGAGATTTCCCTGTGCAGCCCAACCGCCAGAACTTTCAGGATCACGAAGACGAAGCTCATTGATCCACACCTCACCGCTCTTCTCTGAGTTCGAGAGGTTTCTGACACCAATCACCATGGTCTTAACTTCGCCAAGCGTAGGATTACCCATGATGCTCATCCTGTTCTTCGGATTATCATCATCGTATGCACTAAACTCTGCATTATATGATGCCAAGCCTTCATTCTTTGCCTTGTTACGCGCCTTTTTCAATGAAGTGAGCTTGCCAAGACTGATGTTCAGCATATTTTCCTCTGGCCATACAGTCCTACAATCAGCACTTGAATATGTGCTATATTTGCCCGGAGCAGTAAGCTTCAGCGGAATCTCATATTCATAATAGTTGCTCTTATAGTCAGAACCAAGTCGGATGAAGAGGGCAAGCTGATCATCCTGAAGGTTTGTAGAGTTTGGTTCAAGTGCATGAGCATGAACGAACATCTGCAAATTCCTATATTGGCGCATATCCAGCGTCATATTCTTATACACAGCCTTGGCATCACCGCTACTCATTCCAGTAACCGTGAAGTTCATTGCCGACTCATTACTCTCAGTAAGCTGTGGCTGTGAAGGGTCAACGACACGGGTGATTCCCGGAGGAAGCACATAGTTTACTGGTGTCTTATCGTTGTTCTCCTCAATATTCACATCACTAACCGACATCTGGGCGGTATTCGAAGATGCCGTATTAAGGTTCTGCTCATAAACACGCCACTCTCCACGAACAAGGTCGAGGTTAGCAAAACGCAATACGACAGGCTTCTCAAAGTTCGTCATGAACATACGCATGAAGCGAATGCTCGTAAGGTCATTGATAGAACCTATCTTTTCCCTTTGTGGGGACTTGATAGGAATACGGAACTGATACCAATCAACGGTATATCTGTTACCGTCCTTAAGGGTACGGACAGCAGTACGCTTGTCAACGATATAGTTCGTACCTACAACAAAATCCTCTGGACGGATACTTACCCTATACTGATAGTATTTCTCATACTCATTCAGGGTATAGTCCTGATTAATATCCTCCACATCGGGGGTTGTCTTGTATGAAGAGTCAAAGCTGCTGTTGCTCTCAGGAGAGTTGCCCTGCGGGTTGTTGATATACTTATATCTTTCAAGGATTGACACTTTACGCTGGTCAAGATCAGAGCCACGGTAATAGCAATAGTTATCACCGGCAGGGTCGGCATTGATAGAATCAAGGGCAGAACCGGTCACGTTGGCACGAGCGTATGCAAGGAAGTCCTGATAGGTTCTGAATGACCTTTCCTCTTCATCGGTAAGACCATTGAGACCAACATCTTGCTTGTTGCGTGAACCTCCTGTTGTGGCAAAGGCGTATGTCACAGTACTCTGTGTCGGTATCCTACCCCACTGTGATTCGGTATATGAATTACTACCATCCACAGGCATACCACTCTCATAGAACTTCTTGCCATCGCTAAGCACATCCTCGGAAATATCACCAAGGTTGAAGTACAGATCACCACCATGTTGTGATGCTGTACCATCCTGACGAGTATAGATAAACGGATCAAGCATCCAGAACTCGATATACTCGATATTGGCAGCCTCGAAGTCATTTGTGTCAAGCTTACGCATCATACCTCCCCAGGCATTAGTTGGCTGCATGAGATGTCCTGCCTGATCTAGTTTGGTTGTAAAGTTGTATGGACCTCTTTCCTGTGGGTAATATGCGAGATTAAGAATTGACAACGTACTCGTAGTACCTGAATATGCACTATGATTACGGTTAGGGAACACCTCATCGGTAGGGACTTCACGCACATAGTGGTTTGAAAGCTGTGCTACATCACTCTTGATATGACTCGGAGTAAGCGTTGAACCACTTCTCGTAAACAGAGGGTCGATGTTATACCATGCAAGTCGGGCTCTGTTAAAGCCACTTGTCAAACCTGACTTATCTGATGACTCCTTGAAATATGAAGGTACGCTTGAGAGCATCCACGATGTTGGGTTGCTGACATCAATACCCGATTTCGTTGATTCAAAGTCGTCAATATAAGATGCATTGTCCTGAGTTCCACTTGCCTGTCCTGCTATGAGTTGCGCAAACTCACCGTTAAGCTGGATATTCGAAGGCTGGGAAACATGAAGGAAAGGAACCTTATTGAGCATATTGGTCAACCATTGGCTTTCCTTCTTCCAACTTAGGTTCACACCCCAGATAGTATTGCTCAGAGGCTCTGCACCCATCTGCACCTTTGTCGTAAGACTCTGCTCGGAAAGATGCTGTATCGTACCGCTCATCTGGAAATCCTTCGTGAAATCATATTCCCAGTTAAGTCCAAACATGGTCTTTCGCTGCTGGCCATAGTCGGTATTGCTCTCAAGCGATACGTTTATTGAAGTTCCTGCATCTATAATACTCTGATTAAGAATCGTTACCTCACCGGCAGAATAGTCAACGGAATAGTCACTTCCCTCCGTCAAGGTCACACCTCCGGCTGTAACGGTAACAGATCCCTGTGGCACATTATACGCTCCAAGCGAAATGACGTTGGCGGCATTTCCCTTGAACTGTCCCTGAAGCATATACTTATCCTTCTCGGCTATCTGCTTTGCAACGGTCTTCGTAGAGTCGTAAAGCTCGGTATATGCATACTTCCTTGCCCTCTCCTCATCAACACCATTATCCTTGAGATATTGATAGAGGCTCTTTCCGAATGGCTCTACCTTCGGAAGGAATATGCGGCCGTTGCTAACGGTATAGCCTTCAACGAAATCGAAGTAACCATTAGGATTTGCCTTATTGTTATTATCCAGACGGTCAGCACCAAGAACTTGAAGCAGAGGCGTTTTTTTCACCTGTGACTCTGGCAGATAGTTGAGATAGACGCCTGCTGTATCACTCTGGAACTTGACATCAAGCCTGAACTTCTCCTTCTCTACCGTTGATGCGAGATAATACACGTTCTTCATCATCAAAGGCCAGTTGCCCTGACTTGGATTGCTCGAAGTGTTCTTCAGCGATTTTACAAAAAGCGCCTTGTTCACATCGTTTATCTGCGAAGCGAAATCTCCCACCTGATAGGTTCTTCCGTTATAGGTATATTCGAATGCAACGGCAAGCACCTGATCCGTCTGAAGTGTTGACTTCAGGGATATGTAGCCGAGTGCAGAATTAATCGTATATTCCGAAGGTGAAAGCTGACGAGCCTTTTCAAGTTTCTCATAGTCAACACCACCTACAAAATCAGGAATACCGTCAAGCAAACTTGCTGTCTGGTCAATGTTTCGCGCATCTGAATAGCTTGTAACCAGAGTATTATACTCGTTGTTGGCTGTATTATCTGGTATGGAGTTCTCATTTCCTCCTGTCCATTGCTTATTTCTCGGAACACCCTCACCAAGGTCCGTGAATGCTATGATGTTACGGGTTTCCGAAGTCTGGCCAGTCTTATTTGTCACCCAGATCTCCACACGGGTTATATTTACACCTGTGGCGAGGGTTGGCAACTGAGTAAGTGCCCTGTCATAGTTGTTGCGGAAAAACTGTGAAAGGAAGAAGTGACGATTCTCCTCATAGTTGGCAGCATCAATCTCAAAAGGAGTAAACTGAGCACCGCCCTTACTACTCACGCTCTTTGAGTTTGATTTCTTCTGCGAAACAACGGTCTGCAACTTGAGCTTGCCAAACTGCATATCCGTTCTCAAGCCAAAGAGCGATGTTGCACCCGTGACGAGAGAAGAGTTTGACGGAAAACTGACATTACCAGCCTCCACAAGTTTTATAATCTCGTCCTCCTTGCCCTCGTACTTCAGTTTCATGTTCTGGGTATCAAAGTCGAAGGTAGCATCGGTGTTATAGTTAAGGTTCATGTTTACCTTATCACCCACCTTGCCATTCACGTTGAGGTTTATCTTCTCGTCAAAGTCTATTGATGTCGTATTTCTGTTTCGGATAGGAAGAGAAGGATTATCAATAGACTTCAGAGTCGCACCAAACTTCAGTTCGGCAGTTCCCTGGGTCTTAATCCTCACGCCACCAGGACCAAAGATTTTCTCAGCAGGTCCAAGTTCGAAGTGCATATCCGTAAAGCTGAACTTATCCTTGCCCTTTGTCTCGTATATCTCGGTGTTCTTTGAGCGGAAATACTCAGCCATTTTCTGCTTCTCCACCCATTTCTGGTATTCCTGAACAGTCATCATCACAGGCGCAGTAACCCATGTGTTGCCCATTCTCGTACCAATCACATAGCGGTCAAGGGTATCGTTATACACCACCTCTTGCTTGACATTCTCAGGACGGTTGAGGTCAGTTGACCCTTGTTCAAGATCATCGTATGTAATTGGCATTGTGCGCTGAATCTTCCAGCGAGGATGCAGAAGGCTATCAGGAATAGTATCTTCCTGAATAGTTATCTGTTTTTTTATCTCAATCTTCTTTCCTTGTGGCTTTGCATTATCCTCATCATCCACATGGTCTTCCGGAGCACCCTGCGGACGTGTCGTATTGCTATGCCTCCTTGCCGTCTTATCATCCTGGACAGACACTGTTCCCCATATCATCGTCGGCATAACGATGAGAAAAATCCCAAGCAATATCTTCGTCAGAAGTAAAAAGCCGGAAAATCTTTTCTTAAGGGAACTTTTCATATTTTTATCTATAGCCCGCAAACAGAGTGAGGGGCTATCGGTAAGATGCTGTTTCTACTTTATCAACTTCAACGCTTGTTTTATAACCTGTTCTACAGGCAGTTCCGGATGAGCCTTGAGAATATCCACAACCACCTTCTGACTTGGTGCCGGAGAGAATCCGAGCATGGTAAGAGCACCTACAGCCTCATCACGCACCTCATTCTGCTCAGCAGAAAGGACTGGCATACCAGCAGCCGCAGCACTTGACTGCAAATCGGCAATAAGTCCGCTTGCAGCCATCTTGTCTCGAAGATCCACGATAATACGCTGAGCTGTGCGAAGCCCAATACCCTTGACTGACTTCAGCATCTTCTCGTTACCAGAGGAAATGACATTAACCAATTCCGTAGGAGTAGTGGCAGAGAGAATCATACGAGCCGTATTGCTACCCACACCGCTCACGGTGATAAGCATACGATACAATTCACGCTCCTGCTTGTTTACAAAGCCATAGAGAGTGTATGAATCATCACGTCCACCAGTCATTATAGCCTCGTGAATATATAGCTTCACTTCCTTTTTTGTCTGGATAGCCGTATAAGTGTTAAGGGAAATATTGATACCGTACCCCACACCAGCTGCCTCTACGACGGCAAGCGTAGGAGTCACCTCCGTCAATTCGCCTTTAATGTATTCTATCATTTCAATCTTGTTTATTATTATAAATAATAACGTGCACGCATATAGTATTATTGTATATGCCATTAAAATGAAATATAAATTAACGTCAATTCGATGAAAACAAAAAACGCTTGCACTTTGCCTTGAAACAGTAATTAAGACGGGAATTGAAACATCAATTTGGACAAAAAGCAACTACTCAGCACCCACTCGTAGTGGTATTATTTTTTACGCGAATTTCCGTAAATCAACCACAAATTATCCGATAATTATTGTTGTTTACATATTGAATAAAAGAATTTACGATTTAATTCACGAGCATTTACGTTCGTCGAAGGCAAATATCAAGGGTTACTGAGTTGTTACGACAAAAAGTGATGAGAGTCTATGCCGTAAGGCTAATTAATGTCCTAATTAACGTATGTGATTTAACAGACTACCCCCATAACCCTGACTTTTCTTCTATAATCCTCCCTTGTTCCTACCAACAAAGTCCGATGATAATACCATTATAATACCATTATATTACCATTATAATACCATAATAATACCATAGTTTATTGTATTATTATGGTATCTTTATGGTATTTATATGGTATTTACATAGGAGCCAAAGCGTAGGCATGACGGAGATAAATTATAAAGTGAAAAATACAAGTTACAAATTGTACTTTGTAAATGGTAAATTGTACATGATAAGTCCTTCCCCTACAATCGGATGGATAGGTTCCTAAAACCGAACCATATCACAAAGAAATACTCTTTTTCCTCGCCAAACATTTGGCAATATCAGATATTTTGTTTATTTTTGCACCCAGAAGCTAAAATCAAAGACACACAAAACGTCTGCAATATGAAACACATAGGAATTATCGCAATCATAATGTTATTGTCAACTACATTCTGCTCTTCATGCGATCGTCACAAGAGAGACAAGCAGGACACGCATGAAGCGCCTACGACTATCGCCCAAGACACAGATCGCCTGATACTCGACTATAAGCGGATTGTTAAGGACGAAAGTTATTCTTCCTTTTACAAAAAGACCTTGAAGGACGGCAACTTCAACGATTTCTTCATCGCACAGGACATCGGCGGATACGTATTCCTTATCTACGAGTCTGCCAAGGACAAGTGCCACCGCATAGATTTCTGTGACGAATACACAAACGCTGGATTACCAAGAATTAAAGGTTTCCCAAGTCCTGACGGAAAATATGTGTATGTCATCGGAAACATTATGGCTAATAGTACGGGATGGATCAACACCTTCATAGTATATCAGGTCAACACAAGCACGTTTAAGGTGGAGTATATAAACGCTGTTGCTGCATGGAAATTGGAGAAGGACGGATTCACCGTTGCATCCCAGACACGTTGCACAACTCCAGAAGCCACATGTTCCGCAGAAATGGATTTCGCATTTGAAGATATCACCTATGGCTTTGACGGCAAGATCAAGCATCGCAGTAAGGAATACCCTTCAAAAGAGATTAAGCGCAAATACAAAAACTCAAAGCGAGGTGAAGTGTATTAACACCTCGCACTTTGGGGATAAAAAAAAAAAAAAAAAAAAAAAAAAACGCTGATGCTTCGTTATATTTTTATTTCTTTTATTTTTACCCTTTGGAAACAGTGTATCGTTAACCCTGTACTTAAATTTAACCTGCAATAACAATCTTTTCCCTATAAAAAGCTCTTACCGGATGAGCATATCATTATTAACAATTAAATTTTTTCTATCTTTTTACCTTTAAGCCTTAAATACCAAAACAGATTGGAACTTTTTGCTTAATGTTATCCGTTATTTGAATATAATCTTTTACCGTTATCGAAAGCCTCTACTTTCTTAAGACGGTGCAAAGGTACTAATTGTTTGCGAACACACCAAATATTTTTCATAAAAAATGATCGCTTTAAGTGTATTTTTGACATAAAACAACAAATCAAGCTTGCAACCGCAAAGATTTTTACATTTTTTTGCATAAAAACTTTAATCTTTGTGTCCGTTTCCAAATTGCTTAAAAAATATAAAATATTTTGTTATTTTGAAATAAAATATTATCTTTGCACCCGATATTAGGTAATGGGTGTTGGGTGATGGCTGTTCGCGGTTAGCATTCATGCACTAAACGCAAACGCTGAAACCATACACCAACACCCATCACCTATCACCCAGAACAAAAACGGTATAAAACGAAACGACATGAAGAAATTTGTTATTTTATTCTTTTTGATTTGTGTAAAATCTGCGTTTGCCCAAGTTATTCCTGACAGCGTTGATTTGAGAAACAATTCCTTCTATGCAGTATTTGAAAACAATACTCCGGCAAGGGACAAGTATCAGGTTGCAAAGAAATGGTTCGCTGCCAACTTGCAGAATTTCAGAGACATAACAATCAGCGAAGACCCACGCCATTGCAAGATTGTGATGAAGCCTTTGGTACTCTACAAGGCAGACCCTTACTCTAAGTGCTACCTCGCTACGGAGCTTACCTTCGAGTGCGACAAGAACCAGTTCTGCATCAAGTTCGACAACATAAAGAAGAGAGCGGCATTCAGCACAATGGCAAACATTGAGAGCGCCGATACTGTCTATCTCCAGAGCAAGCACACAACCGATGTTGAGATTGGCAAATATCGCAGATACCACGAGCTAAAGGCTAAGTCTGCCCCAACAGCCGAAGAACTGAAGGAAATAAGGTCTTTTGCGTTCTTTGACCAATACACGGAAGAGGCACTTAGAAAGGAGAATATGGCAAACTACTGTGAACTACAGAAAATAGTTGCAGATATTGTAAATCAGCTAAAGCTAACATTGGAGGAAATATAACCTCAACACACACAATGGGAAAAAACGGAGAATGAACACGCTTCATTCTCCGTTTTTCTCCTTATATATAATGATTTTCCGTATATTTGCCATTTTTTCTTCAAAAAATTATACGATTAAAGAAAAAATTATTAACTTTGCGCACATAAAATTATGGGGTATGTTCGGTCCTATGCCGACAAGCCCTATTCTATGTGCACAAAAATGCCATGCACGCTGCACACAAACAATGCAATACAATATTTCATTAAATAACTAACTTAAAAAATTAACTATGAGAAAAATTCGTACTCTACTTGCGTTATGCCTCATCCTAATAGGTGTGACATCCGCAATGGCCGCTGGCGAAAGGTCCTTTAAGGGCTTTACCATCGACCTTACGAAAGAAACTCCTACTATCCCCGAAGGTGTAGAGCAGGTTTCTTATGCGCAAAACGGCGCTAAATTTCATGGTGCGGACCATGGGTGGCGTTGGTTCGCTGCAAAGTTCGCTGTTGACGGTCCCGTAAAAATCACCCTTGGTGGCTGTCAGTATGCTAATGCCGGTCAAGGCATTGTTACAGACGAGGCGGGCAATGAACTTGGAACCATCGACACAAAGTCTGCTGGTTGCTACCACAATGGCGGTATTGCATCATGGGAATATACTGGTGAGGCTAAGACTCTTATCGTATATTGCGGCGAGTATTGCCCTATGATGAAGGTTGAGCCTATCGAGGCCTCCGCTTCTACTCCAGAGCCTACAGGTTTCAAGAATTTCACTATCGACCTTACAAAGAATCCTATCGCTACTCTACCAGAGGGTGTAACACAGGTATCTTACCCACAAAACGGAGCTTCATTCAACGGTTCACAGCATGGTTGGATGTGGTTCGCTGCAAAGTTTGCTGTTGACGGTCCAGTAAAGATTACTATTGGCGGTTGCCAGTACATCAACGATGGCAATGAGGGCTATGTAACAGATGATAAAGGCACAAAGCTCGGTGACTTGAAGAACAAGACCTACATTCGAATATAAGGGTGGAGCTAATACTCTCATCGTATATTGCGGTCAGTACTGCCCAATCCTCAAGGTAGAGAAGATTGAGGCTAATGTTGCTGAAAAGTCTATCTTCAAGACTAATTTCAAGGACTGGGAAGCTGTTAAGGCAAGCGATACAGAGACAACAATAAAGAAGACAACAACAGATGGTCAGGAACTTACATTCTCTCTGTTGAGAACTATGCTTGACCCAGCAGGTACCGATGGTAAGTTCACCGCTGAGTGCATCACGGAAGGTTATATGAGATGTGAGAAGACAACAAAGGACACAGAAGCATCTCCTTACATAAAGACTTCAACTCTCGCTAACGTAACATCGGTTAAGTTTGTTCACGCAGCAACAGGTGGCCAACGTGGCTGGGGCCTCAAGGTTAAGGGCGACGGTGACGCTGACTGGGTAACAGTTTCTGATGCTTTCGCAGATCAGAAGGGCACAGAGGTTACAGTTGACGTAAACCGCACAAATGTTCAGCTTTGGTTCTACAACCTCACTCCTGCACAGTATGCTTTCCTTACATCTCTCGAGATCAAGGGTAAGGTAGAGGTTGAGCCTCGTAAGTTCGAGGACTTCAAGATTGATTTCCGTACAGATCCTTATACAGTTGTTGCTCCTGCAACAGGTCTTCCAAATGGCGTAACTCTCGATCCAGGATCATACGATCCAAACTCAGGCAAGAGCGAGCAGCATGGTGCTATGAATGCTAAGATAACAGTTCCTGTTGATGGTCCTGTTAAGTTCACTATTGGTGGATGCCAATACACAGGTAAGAATGCAACAGTAAGCATTGACGGCGGTACTCCTATCGAAATCGACCAAAAGAGTGCAGGTTGTGCAAATGGATTTGGTTCATACATAAATGCAGCTACCTATACATACAATGAGGAAAAGGCTGCAACTCTCACATTCGACCTCGGTCAATGGTGTCCTTACTTCTTCGCAGAGGCTTGCGACTATATTCCTTCTGTAGTAGTTTCTTACTTCAACACAGATGGTAAGCTTATCGGTGAGGAAACAGTTGACGGCAACTCAGAGCTCAAGTTCAAGTATTCAGCTACTGATGTAACAGTTCCTGAAGGTCAGGCATTCCGTGGCTGGTTCGATGGCAAATCTGTATCAGCAAAGAAGGTTAAGGAGGGTATTGCTCTCACAGAGGACACCAAGCTCTACGCTAAGGCTACTCCTATCGAGGTTGCTAAACTTGGTGCAATCTTCAACTACCCTCTCAACAACGCAGCTTTCTATCCAGAAGATCATGAGTTGTTCAACACAACAGGTGTGTTCCATGATGGTCAGCATGGCTTTGAATTCAAGCCTTCACAGAACTTCAGCGTAGATGTTGCAGGTAATGCTGTTCTCGTTCTTACCACTTGTAAGTATCCAGAAAAGCAGGAAGTACCTTGCCAGCTTACTATAAAGGATGCAGCAGGCAACACTATCGGTGAGACAATGGTTCTCCCTATTGCAGGTGCAAGCGATGGCGCTACTGTTTCATACTCATACAATGGTCCTGCTACAACTCTTACAGCAACATTCAGCAGCACAGCATACATCCACAATGTTTCTGTATATAATGTAAAGGACATTCCTACAAAGAACGAGAATGGTTACTTTGAGATTGCTTCAGGCGATGCAAGCGGCTTTATCCTCGCACTCCAGTCAGCAAAGGATGGTGACAAGATCTTCCTTCCTAACGGCACATACGATTTCGGTGAGACAGTTCTTACTACAATCTCTGTAAACAACCTGTCAATCATCGGTGAGTCAATGGATAAGACTATCATCCGCAACGCTCCAGATAAGTCAACAGAGAGCATCAATGCAACTGCTACTCTGCTGAACACATCAAACAACCTCTACATGCAGGATCTTACTATCCAGAATGATCTTGACTACTATGCAATAGGTGGTACTGGTCGTGCAGTAGCATTCCAGGATAGGGGTGCAAACACAATCCTCAAGAACGTGAAGATGCTCTCTTATCAGGATACCTACTACTCAAACAACAGTAACAACACATACTTTGAGAATTGTGAGGTTCACGGTTGTGTTGACTATCTCTGCGGTGACGGTAATGTAATCTACAACCGTTGTAAGTTCGTGAACGAGTCTCGTACAAAGGGCAAGAAGAGTGGTTCTGACATTCTTTGTGCTCCTGAGACAACAGACGCTTGTAAGTGGGGTTACACCTTCCTTGATTGTAGCGTATCAAGCAACTGTGAGGACTTCACATTGGCTCGCGCATGGAGCAACGTGCCAAAAGTACAGTTCATCCGTACAAAGATTCTTGACAACGCTCTCGCAGCAGATCGTTTCTGCAAGACAGGTATCAACGTAGTACCTGAGAGATTCGGTGAGTTTGCTACCACTAACTCTGTTGGTAACATCTCAACTCCTGCAAGCAATAAGATTGAGTTCATAGGTAAGTCTGGCAACAAGGAACTCGAGACTGTTCTTTCTGCCGATGAGGCAGCTCAGTACACCGTAGCTAACATCTTCGGAGAGTGGGCTCCTGACAAGATCGCTGCTCAGGAAACAGACAAGGACAACGGTACAGTATTCCTCGTAGATGGTAAGATCACAAATGTACGCCCAACAGAGGGTAAGTATCGTATCGCTAACGCTCGCGGTGGTTTCGGTCCTGTTATTGACCTTACAGAAATCTATCAGATCGACGGTAAGGATGTAACAGCTCAGTACATCAAGAACGCTGATCTCACAGAGGAGTACGAAGGCTGGACAATGAACAACTTCATGAAAGTTATTGACGAGAACGGCAACAGAATTCTCGATGATAATAAGAAAGAAGTTTATTTTGGCAAACAGGCAAACGCTGGATATGCAACAGAGGCATACGCTGGTTGGAGCGACTGCGCTGTAACTGATTATTCTATGACCCAGAAGATCAAGCTTCCTGCAGGTAAATACAAGTTGGTTGGTCAGGCATTCTATCGTCAGGAACTCGTTTACAACTCAAATCCTACCAAGTCTCTCGCATTCCTCAAGGCTGGCGACCAGAAGGTTGCAATCAAGACTCTTGGAAGTGTAACAGCTAAGAACTATGCTAACGACAAGAACGAAGCTGCAGGTGTACTCTCTTCTGGAATGTACGACAATGAGGTATCATTCGAAGTTACAGGTAATGGTGAAATAGAGATCGGTATCGTTGGAACATTCGACACGAAGCAGTCATGGTTTGCTGTTGGCGGCTTCAAGCTTTATGACATGAACCAGAAGGCTGACCTTATCGACATGACAAGCAATATTGCCAACAACAGCTTCGAGAACGGCTTTGAGAACTGGACTCTTGAGGGTGAGTGGCAAGAGCAATCCAACGGCGAAAAGGTTCAGGTTGGTACTCGCTATGCAGAGAAGTGGCAGGCTAAAGATGGTCTTCCAGCAGGTAAGATTTCTCAGACAATCGAGGGTCTTGAAAATGGTAAGTACATCTTAAAGGCTTCTGCTATCGCTACTGCTGAGGGCACACAGCTCTTCGCTAACGATCAGACAGTTGCTGCTCCAACAGAGGCTTCAATCATCAGCATTGAGGTTGAGGTTACAGACAACAAGCTCACCATCGGTTTCGAGCGTACAGCAGAGAACCAGGCTAACTGGGTTGCAGTTGATAACTTCCAGCTCTTCTACGTTCAGAACGAGCCTGCTACATCAATCGAGACTATCACAGTAGCTACAACAAAGGATGCTCCTAAGAAGTTCTTCAAGAATGGCAAGATCATCATCGTTAAGAACGGCAAGGCATACAATGTTGCAGGTGTTGAGCTGAAATAATCAGTAAACAGATAATTAATAATTAGAGGTGTTGCCCAAACGGCAACACCTCTTTTTTGTTTTTGCGAATTAGTGTTTTCCTACGGAAAATAAAAAAATCATTTGAAAGTGAAAAAATATGCGCCAATATCACAAAATTTTTATTGCTTTTTCTTGCATTTTACAAAATAATTCATTATCTTTGCATCGTGTTTTTCATGGTATTTAGATTATTAAGGTTAATACGCACCCATAGCCTGTGACAGGTTGTGGGTGTATTTTAAGAGACCTACGATACATATAAATTGTCAAACAAAAAAACATAAAATTATGAAACATCTTCTACTCAAGTCTGCACTTACCTGCATTGCGGCATTTTCCGTTAATGCCATTGATGCACAGACCGTGGTGAAACAGATTTACTACACGGACTTCACCGACTGGACGGTGGCATCAGAACCGACCTCAAAATCTATCTCCACACGTTTCAATGGGGACAACATTACTATCTCCACAACAGGCGATATGATTGTTGCACCAACAGCAACCGTTAGTTCCAAGACTGGATACATCGGCATTGATGCTGCCAATAAGAATGGTAGCATCCTGACCACGACCATCCCTTCAGTTAATCAGATTGCATATTCCGTTGCCGTTGGACGCGGCGGTGGCAATGGCATGAAACTGGAGGTAAAGGGCGACGGCGACTCTGACTGGATAACACTCAACGAGGAGAAGGTATCTGCAACAACAGACTTCAGGATTGATGTGAACAGGAAGAACGTGCAGATTCGTTTCACTAATATCACAACCACAAAATCCGTATATCTCACCTCTCTTCTGCTTACAGCCGATGTTGATGCGAACAAAGTGCCAACCCTGACATCTTTCAAGATTAACGGCAACCAGTATGATGCGTCTGCATTTACTGAGCAGAACGACGGTACTATGGCATACTCTCTCGAAATACCAAAGAGCGCGACAATGATAAGCGAGGCAAATCCAATTACTGATGTCAAGGCTTCTGTTGGTAGCCTGAAAGGCATCACATATAACGGAGATGCAACAAAGAGCACGGCTCATATGACACTCACGGGAGGTACAGACGATGTTGTCTATAACCTCAGCGTAAGCCAGTATCCAGATTTCACCGTTACCTATTCTGACATCAACGGCACGGTGCTGGGCACTCAGTCAGTAGAGAAGAACTCTGCAATAGGCTCCTTCCCTGCCCTTGCCATTCCTGCGGGTGGTAAGATGCGCGGATATTTTGCCAAGGAAATATACGTGACAAAAGAAGGTCAGAAATTCGACTATTACCGTAAGGTTACTACTGATGAGATTATCACAGGCAATATGACTCTCTATGCCATTACCTCAGTAGAAGAGAGCACGGCAGACTCACGCCACGAATACGTATTCTGCGACCACATCAATGCCGTCTCCAATCCTTATTTCTATATGGAAGACCATGAGGGAATTGAGGTGGTAAGCGGCGAGGCTACCTATCACGATGCTGCACATGGTTTGGTAATCAAGCCTGGCACTATATTAAAGGTGTCTCACGCAAAATCAGCACAGATAGCATTATATCTTTGCTCAAATACTCCTTCCGCATCTACTATCAGCATTGCAGGACAGACTATATCAGCCCGTGCAAAGGCAGACAATAAGCCGACTGTCGTAATAGTAAACGGCAATGAAGAATCATCTGACATTACGTTCAATGGTGAATGCTATCTCCATGCCTTGACCGTTACGAACGACATTAATAATAAGGTAGTGAAGGCTGACGGCTATATTCAGGTTGCTGCCGGGGATGCAGACGCATATCTTGCAGCTATTGAGGCTGTAAACAGTAACGATGATGTGAAGCAGATATACCTTCCTAACGGCACATACGACCTTGGCGAGAAAGTGCTCACCTCAATCTATGCCGACAACGTGTCAATCATAGGCGAATCTATGGAGGGCACAGTCATCAAGAATGCGCCTAAGACTATCAAGGAGGGCATCAATCTCACAGCCACCTTGCGCAACTATTCCAAGAGCCTCTATCTGCAAGACCTTACTCTGCAGAACGACCTCGACTATTACAAGGCTGGATCTGCAGGTCGTGGCATTTGTCTGCAAGATAAGGGTGAGAATACAATCTGCAAGAACGTAAGAATGCTCTCTTATCAGGACACCTACTATTCAAACAAGGCAAGTAAGTTCTATTGGGAGGATTGCGAGATTCACGGAACGGTTGACTACATATGTGGTGACGGTGATGTAATCTACAACCGCGTAAAGTTCGTGAACGAAAATCGTAACGCTACAACGACTCCAAACGGAGAGACAACCGTAGCTGCACCTTATACAACCACAGAATGGGGCTACGTGTTGCTCGACTGCTCTATCGACTGTAAATCAGCTACCTTCACACTCGGACGCGCATGGGATGGTAGTCCACGTATAACCTATATAAACACAACAATCCTCAATCCAAGCGCCCTGCTGGCAACACGCTTCAATGCAAGCGGAATGAACGTAGCAGCAAAAGGATTCTACGAATATAACACCAAGGATGTAGAGGGCAATGTAATTTCTCCAGTAAGCAATGTTGTTAACTTCACGCATCCAAGCGGCAATAACAAGTACGAGACAATCCTTTCTGATCAGGATGCTGCAAAATACACTATCGCCAATATCTTCAAGGACTGGAAGGCTGACCAGATAGCAGCACAGGTCAAAGACATCAAGTCAGGAACGGTATTCCTCGCAAACGGAACAATCACGAGCGTATGCCCTACAAGCGGCAAGGTACGTGTTGCAAACGGCCGTGGAGGCTTCGGACCTGAGATTGATGTTACAAATACAAGGATTGAATCTATCAATAACAGAGCAGGAAATGTAAATGTGTGCGATAACACCTATAATTTAGCTGGACAACGTATAAACGGAAACGCAAAAGGTATCCAGATAAAAAATGGTAAAAAAACACTCAAAAATTAGAAAAAATCAAACAATATTGTAAAAAAAATGGCAATTTCCTTGGAAGTTTGCCATTTTTTTTGTATATTTGCCACATGAAGTCCGATAAGGCTCATACAACATTTATTTCCAAATAGCAACCTTTATTTCCATAGTAATACCTGATGTTATGAAACATGTTATATTGACAATCATTGTACTTCTCAGTACAATTCCTGCACTATCGCAGAAGACATATTTCTGCTCGCCGAATGGTAGCGCAACTGCTAAAGGAACCATCAGTTCCCCAGTAGATTTCGTTACGGGCGTAGAGAAGATGTCTCGTGCAGACACATTGTATTGTCGCGGAGGTCAGTATAACTTGTCCGTTACTGTTCATATTAAGAATAAGGACGGTTTCAAGGGTAACAATACGGTTATCATGGCTTACAAGAACGAAAAGCCTATTATGGATTTCCGCAAGCAGGAATATGGAAAGCGCGGAATAATGGTTGAGTCTGACAATGTTTATATAAAAGGTCTAACCATTCGCTATACCGGCAAGAATGGTCTCTTCAATACTGGTTCATATTGTATATTTGAGAATCTTGACGTTTATGGCAACGGCGATACTGGCGTTCAGATGAAGAACGGACACAGCAACCTGATTCTCAACTGTGACTCTCACGATAATTTCGACTATAAGCTCAAGGGCATTGAAGCAGCCGACTTCGGCGGTAATGCCGACGGCTTTGCCGACAAGCAGTATTACGGTGGTGGAAACACCTATCGTGGCTGCCGTGCCTGGAATAACTCAGACGACGGTTGGGACTTCTACGCTCATTCTACCTCTTATTATGGTGGCACAATCATCGAGGATTGCATCTGCTACGGCAATGGTCCAGAGGAGTACGATGTTCGCAAGCACGCTCGCTATGAGACTGACAAGGAATGGTTCGACCAGTTCAAGGGTGAGGGCATTGACATCACAGATAACGACGGTCAGCCAGGGCACGTTTCACTCAGGCATTACACAAACTATGGCAACGGCAACGGCTTCAAGCTCGGTGGCAAGCGCACAGTTCATAATGTTACTGTGAAGAACTGCATATCAGTAAAGAACAGGGTGAAGGGATTCGACCAGAACAACAATCTCGGCAGCATGTGTCTGTATAACAACACCAGCTACCAGAATGGTGAAAATTTCGGATTCCACAACAAAGAGGATGGCGGTAAGCTTGCTATCCGTAACAGTATAAGCATCGATGGTCAGAGGGGCGATGTTTTGAGAACTGCAACAACAGTTCACACAAACAACACCTGGGATACAGAAGGCATACAAGCCACAACACAGGATTTCAAGTCTGTTGACTATCAGAGATATATTCTCGCAAAACGTCAGACTGATGGTTCACTTGCCAAGACCCCATTGTTCCGCCTTACCCCAAACTCTAAGCTCCAAAATGCTGGTACATACGTTGGTACGCCTTACGCAGGCGAAAGACCTGACATAGGTACATTCGAAAGTGGAAAACCTTCGAAGAACGATACTGACACTATTTACTCTGAGAGTTTCTCTGAGGCAATAAGTCTCTGAATCACTTAGGAATAAACTTGATGTTTCGTCACTAATAATCTAATATATATTAAAGGATCAGGTTAATGTATTATTGTTAAAAATTTTAGGTAAGAGAAGACGTAAGGAGCGCCTTACGTCTTTCTTTTTGTCTAATAAACGTGAGTTCGACGAATTTATATCCTTCAATACAAATACGCACCTTTGGTGCTGAACTGACAATTATACCTATACCAACTCTATGCCATCTTCCGTGATAGTGATGAGCCTGCGCTTATAGAGATCACCGATGGCACGCTTATAGGTCTTTTTGCTGACACCAAACTGCTCCTTGATTTCCTCAGCACCACTCTTGTCACCTAAGCGACAACGCCCTCCACGATATTGCAGATAGCGAAGCAACTGCTCAGCAAAGTCCTCAGTATGCTGTCTGCCACTCTTCTGAAGGGCAATGTCAATCTTTCCGTCAGGACGAATCTTTGTGATATAAGCCTCAACCTTATCACCTGTATGTATATCCTTGAACACCTGAGAGTCGTAGAGCAAAGCACCATACTTATTATCTATGATTGCCTTGAAGCCGAGATCTGTCTTTTGCCAGATAAGAGCAGACACCTTATCACCTACATGAATACGCATACTATCCTCTTCATCCAGCTTCTCATTTGTCTTTATAAGCCTATCGTTTTCAAGCCATTTCTCAACCTTTGCGGAAGCCATGATGCGATAGCTCTCCTCATCAAGATGAACATGGACGATGTAAGAACGACCTGTCTCCATGCGCTTTTTCTGCTCACGGAACGGACAGAAGAGATCTTTCATCAGTCCCCAGTCGAGGAAAGCACCGAACTCATTAACCCAAGCCACTTCAAGATAGGCAAAATCACCCACCATAGCCTTTGGCTCAAGAGTGGTGGCCACACGACGCTCTTCATTATCGAGATAGACAAACACCTCTATCTCGTCACCAACCTCAAGGTCTTCAGGCACATAGCGTGTAGGGAGCAATATCTTACCCTCATCGTCGCCCTCAAGGTACATACCGAAATCAACCTTCCAAGCCGCTTTCAGCAGATTCTTCTGTCCTAACAGTATTTTCTTCATTGTTGTAGATCATTCCATCTTTAAGGTGAATACATCTGTCGGTTATCTGTGACAATCCCTCATCGTGGGTTACAATGACGAAAGTCTGCCCGAACCTATCTCTGAGATCAAAGAACAACTGATGAAGCTCAGCCTTGTTCTTTGTGTCGAGCGAACCAGAAGGCTCGTCGGCAAAGATAACAGCAGGATTATTGACCAAGGCACGAGCCACAGCCACACGTTGCTTCTCACCACCAGAAAGCTCTGCCGGCTTATGAGAGGCGCGGTCAGCAAGTCCCATGAACTCAAGCAGTTCCTCTGCACGAGCCTTTGCCTCCTTCTTGCCCTTTCCTGCGATAAAGGCAGGAATCATGATGTTCTCAAGGGCTGTGAACTCAGGCAAGAGCTGATGAAACTGAAACACGAATCCGATATGCTGATTGCGGAAATCAGACAGTTTCTTGCCCGACAATTCATTGACAGAGACACCATCCACGACCACAGAACCAGAGTCTGCCTTGTCGAGAGTACCCATAATCTGAAGGAGAGTAGTCTTTCCGGCACCACTTGGTCCGACGATACTCACGACCTCACCCTTGTCAATATGCAGGTCGATGCCTTTGAGCACTTGCAACGAGCCAAAGGACTTAGTTATATTCTTTATGTCAATCATCTTTTTTATTTACAATTAACCATGTACAATGTACTATTTATTACTATGTACAATGTACTATTTAGTCCTCTTTTCCTGTTATTTTCTTCTTCATATATTCCCAGAGGCTCTCCTGCTCCGTATGCTGAGCAGCGGCGAAGGTCATTGCATCAGGCTGACTTCCAAACTGATCCGGGAAGATAATCATTACATTCTTTTTATGATAGTAACGAGTCAATTCATCAGGCAGACGCTCCATAGCCGACTTATATGAAACCGTGCCTTGACGAGCCGTGATTACCACAAGCATGTGATGATTCTCTATGCTCTCTGCAAGTGAGATGAACCCGTTCCAATGCTCCATTTCCACATACTCCGCACGCATAGACTTATGCCTTGCCTGTACGAAATTGGTGATAAACTCCAGAGTATCGCTTCTGCCATGGAACACGATACGGCAACCAAGACGCTCCGTAAGCCTTGATAACCTCTCCAGCCAACGATAGAAACCAGGCTCAAGCTCTGCACGCGAAGGTACGGCAACCTGAAAGGCACGCAAAGTATTCAGAGGAATCACGCAACGAGCAATGATAATCTGACGGTTAAGAGAATGGAAAATACTCTGTGCGAACTGTCCCCAGAATTTACGCGTGGAGTTATCATGTATATGCTGTCCAAGAATAATCTCCGAACAGTCATATTCCTTAAACGCATGATTAATACCGTTAGCAATATTTGTAGCCACACGAACCTGTGACAATACAGGCACATCAGCAGCAGCGGCCTTTTGTTGTATATGCTTGAGAAGTTGCTGTCCCTGTCGCTGATTATATGCCACATCCTCATCGTCATACACCACGTTAAGGGCTATCAATCCACGGTTCAGCTTTCTATTTCGCATCATTATACCGAGATCAAGCAACGTGTCGCAAGTCTCTGGATATTTCACAGGGATAAGAATCTTCTCATCATCCCCCTTAGGCTCCTCAAAGTTTGCGCCCTTATCTTGCTTCTCCTTCAAGACGATAGAACGTGCAGCACGATCCGTAATAATGGTGGAAATGATACAAGTGAAGAGAATCATTATCACCACGCCATTGAGCACTCCATCATCAAGGAGGTATCTCCCTGGCTCTATCTCAAGTTTCATGCCTATCATTACGATAGCAATAGCACCAGCAGCATGGGCAGAGGTAAGTCCGAACATGAAATGTCCTTCCAATCTGCGCATACGGTAAACGAAAGCGCAGAAATATGCCGCCAGAGCCTTTCCAATCGTTCCAAACACCACCATACAAGCCATGACCATGATGATGTCGCCCCCAGCAAAGAGCAAGCGCACATTGATGAGCATACCAACACCGATAAGGAAATATGGAATGAAAAGTGCATTACCTATAAACTCAAGCCTGTTCATCAAAGGTGACACCGTAGGGATGAACCTATTGAGTATCAAGCCCGAATAGAAAGCTCCAAAGATACCCTCCAGACCTATGAGTTCACTTGCAGCTGCACTAAGGAACAACAGCGAAAGCACGAAGATGAACTGCATGACAGCATCGGAATATCTACGCAGGAAGTATCTCGTGACACGAGGAATCACATACACGGTCACAGCACAATAAGCCGAGAACTTCACGGCGAACAATGCCCAGAATGCATATCCCGTACCGCCCGTGGCACTACCCACAAGAGCTGCCATGGAAACAAGTGCTATGAATAGCGAAAACATGGAAGCACCTACCGAAAGCGTTGTTACGGTATGCTTCTGCAAACCATACCTCGCTACTATCGGATAGGCTATAAGCGTATTACTCGACATGATACAGCCAATAAGCACAGACGCCATCTGACTATATCCAAGATACCATGTACAGGAGAAATAAGTCAAGACAAAAGGAACAAAGAAGGAGAGGAAACCATATCCCAGCACCTTTCGGTAATCATTCTTCAGCCCTTCCATATCCATCTCAAGTCCGGCAAGGAACATGATATAGAGAAGTCCAACCCTACCGAACAGCTCAAAGCTCGAATCGCGCTCCAGTATATTGAGACCATATTTGCCGACAATAACACCGGAAATCACCATTCCGATGATATGAGGAATACGCAGTTTTCCCATGACAATAGGCGCAACAAGGATGATGCATAGCACCACGAAGAATATCAACGTGGGATTGGTAATTGGGAGATATTGCGAAATATCTAACATCGATTTATGTTTGTTTTCATCTTTTTGACTGCAAAATTGCAAAAAATTCGGCAAAATAGCGAATAATATCCCGAAAATTATTAATTTTGTACCGCAATTTTGAGATTTTTTATAACAACAACTAAAAATTAGAAGAAATGAAAGTAGCAATTGTTGGTGCAAGTGGTG
>CADCIQ010000054.1 GCA_902801425.1 uncultured Bacteroidales bacterium
GTCCGTATCAGACAAGTTGCTTCTCAGGAAGAGAGCCATCATAGAAACCGTAAACGACGAGCTTAAGAACATTGCCCAGATTGAACATTCAAGACACAGGTGTTTTGACAATTTTATGGTAAATATGCTTGGTGTCTTAGCTGCATATTGCTTCTTCCCAAAGAAGCCTACAATAAGAGTGCAGACTGTTGATTGTTCTAATGATGGACAGACTACTTTATTCTAAAGTAAATTCGTCGAACTCACGTTAAGTTATGAGAGAGGCTGGAGAGAGGCTGGCAAGCAAGTATTACCAAATAGCAAACCATTTCTGCTAATATAAAGGTTGCTCCGCAACAATCGCCCGTATAGCCTTTTATTTGGGCTTTCATCTTTAGGAAGAGTAAGGCGCAAGTGATAGTCGCTCCTGCTATTCCTGCGAGGAGAGGGAGAAAGAAATCATTCGGGCAGAAAAGAACTATCGGGAGAATACCGGCTGCAAAGCTTGCAAGTTTCTCGTAGAGCGGTACCTTAGCGTAGATAAGTTTGTTCTTTGCCTCTTCCTCTTTTCGTGCGTATGGGAGAAAATAGATTATTGTGGAGGAGAGGAACTTGCAGATGCTATCCACCATAATAAAAATGAGAGGATTCTGACAGGTGGTCTGCAAGGCAAGTATGGTGTTATACATCACCAGATAATATATTATCAAGGCAAGAACGCCGTAGGTGCCTATGTGTGAGTCTTTCATTATTTCAAGGGTTCGCTCGCGTGTCGCCCCCCCTCCAAAACCGTCGAAAAAATCGGCAAACCCATCCTCGTGCAAGGCTCCTGTTATGAGTATGCGCGAGATTAAGGCGGCTATAACGGCAAGCGACAAAGGCATGATCATTTGGGCGAGCCAGAAGACTAAAGCCATTATGCCACCTGTTAGCCAACCAACTACCGGCCAGAGAGGTACTACCTGTTCATAATACTTCTTTGGTACGTTGGCTAAGCGCCAGAAAGGTAGGCGTGTGAAGAAAATTAGGGCTGCAAGGATTCGATACATAGACCTAAAAGTATTTCGTTATCTCCGCATGAGAGAAATTATCCATTTCGTTAAGCATGTTTACAGCACTCTGGACTATGGGGTAGGCACAAAGGGCACCTGTACCCTCGCCAAGTCGGAGACCGAGATTCAGAAGCGGTTCTGCGTGCATAGCGTTGAGCATTAGCTTATGCCCGCACTCGTCACCACTATGGCCGAAGATAGCATAATCCATCACGTTCTTGTTGAGCTTGGATGCTGCCAACATACAGGCGGTCATGATGAAACCATCCACGAGGATAATCATACCAAGTTCTGCTGCGCGAAGCATACCACCAACGGCACAAGCCATTTCATATCCGAAGAAATAACGGATGGTATATGCGTCATCATGGCTTTCAGAAAGAGTTCCCAGATAGTTGTCGATACTTGCCTTTAGCACATCATACTTATGCTTAACGCCATCGGAAGAAAGCCCCGAACCTGCTCCCACGCAATTGACGAGCGGAATGTCGAGGAAAAGGTGCATTATCACGCTTGACGGACTGGTATTGCCTATGCCCATCTCTCCAAAACTGATAATGTTACAACCCTCTTTGTGACATGCCTCTACCTGTTCTGCGCCTATGGCAAGACATCTGTCAAATTCTTCCTGAGTCATAGCCGGCTCATGAAGGAAATTGCGTGTGCCGTAGCCCACCTTCCTTTGTATGATGTGCGGATATTTCTCCGCAGGAAAATCATAATCCACACCAGCATCAACCACAAGGAGTTTGAAGCTATGCTGACGACAGAACATATTTACGCCTCCGCCACCCTTTCCGTAGTTTATCATCTGTTGCCAAGTGACCTCACGAGGCGAAAATGATACGCCTTCACGCTCTATTCCGTGGTCGCCTCCGAATAGGATATGACAAGGGTGCGTGAGCTTTGGCGATAGCGTTTGCTGGATAAGTCCAATCTGTAGGGCAAGCGACTCAAGTCTGCCGAGCGAACCCTTCGGCTTGTTGAGGTTGTCGATTTTGGATTGGAGGGAAGAAGAGAAGCACAGCCCCTCACCCGTCCTACGGACACCCTCTCCCCAAGGGGCGAGGGAAAAATTACCTTTTATCGCTTGTGAGGATTCCTTTGAAGGATCATTTGTAACTTTTTCCTCGCCCCTTGGGGAGAGGATGCCCGAAGGGCAGGTGAGGGGCTGTGGCTCTTTTATCTTCATCGCCACCCCTGAAACCATCATTATCACCTCATCTGCTTTCTGGGCAATATACTGGTTAAACCAGCCCATAAGGTCGGTGAAGCGTCGTTGTACGGCATTCGCGCTAACACCTCCCAGTCCTATCTCGTTGGTGACGAAAATGAAAGTCGCATCTTGTGAGGTGAATCTATCAAACTCGTCCTTTAGCTCAGCAAGAGTCTTATCCACATCGGGAAGTTCATCACCTTTTGAGTCGCGGAAGAAGAAATTTGTAGCCCAAAGCGTGCAACAGTCTATCAGCACCACCTTTCCACTAACATCATATTTACTAAGATATAGCTCTTCCTCTATGTTCGTCCAGTTAGGTCCGCGACGTGCCTGATGCCTCGCCACACGCTCACGAAACTCATCATCCCATATATGAGCCGTAGCCATATATACAGGAGTAGGACTGAGCGATAATGCCAGTTCCTCAGCCTTCGTGCTCTTTCCTGAGCGTTGACCGCCAGTTATGAGATAGATAGTCCTGTTTGTCATTAGTTTAGTGTTTAGAGTTTAGGGGTTAGGGTTAATATCGCGCAAATTCCAACCGCCAGAACCTCCGCCAACAGGCACACAAGGATGCTTTTCTTCATATCATTGGTGGTAAGCTCACGTTCGTTTGTACCTATATATGGCTTGTAGAAATACTCGCCAAAGTAGTTGTGCGGACCTCCGAAACGGCAGTTGAGAATGCCTGCAAGGGCAGCTTCTGGCCAACCGCTATTCGGGGATGCGTGTTGTGGTCCGAAATGGAAGACGAAGCGAAGCAACCGCCATTTATTCCATATTGGTGCAACGATAATCATCAATAGGGCTGTTAGGCGTGCCGGGATATAGTTGGCGATGTCATCAATATGTGCAGCCCAGCATCCGAAATCCTTGTAACGCTCATTCTGATAGCCGACCATAGAGTCAAAAGTGTTGATGAGCTTGTAGGTCAGCATTCCTGGTACTCCAAATATGGCGTACCAGAAGAGAGGGGCGATAACGCCGTCGCTAAGGTTTTCTGCAAGAGTCTCAAGGGCGGCTGTGCGTATCTCCTGTGGGGAAAGTTCGCTCGTATCTCGTCCTACTATTCTTGCCACCTGTCGTCGTCCGTCCTCAGTACTTCGGTCAACAGCCTCGAAAACCATTCTCACCTCTTTGCGAAGCGTGTGTCCTGCAAGGCAATAGAATATGAGTATCGCGTTTATTGCCAGAGCTATATAGGGATGCAAAGGCAGAAAATTTAGCAAAGCCCAAGAGATGCCGAATAGTAACGCTATACTGAAGCATACAAAGATAGCTCCTTTTAACTTGCGATGCCTGTCCTTATTCAACCGTTTCTCGCCCATCGCTATCCATTTTCCGAACCATACGATAGGATGTGGCAACCTTTGTGGGTCGCCAAAGATAAGGTCGAGGAACCAACCTAAGGCTAATGCCATTCCACTATGTCCTATCAATGTTTCCATTCTTTTAGTATGTTGAGTAGATGGGTGTTTTCTTCAAAAGTTTGTACGGCAATCCTGAAATGATGCTCATCCAGCCCTTGGAAGTTGCTTGCATCTCGGATTAGTATTCCGTGATTGTTGGCAAGGAAATCCTTGAGTTCAGAGGCTGTGGTGCCCTCAATCCTGCAAAGGAGGATATGCGTATCGCTTGGATAGACGGTAATCCCGTCAATAGCAGACAGCTCCCTCGCCATTCGTTCTCGCTCTGCCATAAGGGCTGGGAGGTCAAGGGCATAGTCATTTCTATGAGCGAGAAGATAATGAGCCGCCTCTATTGCGAGTTGGTTTACTGCCCACGGCATCCTGCATTTCCTTATGCGAGAAAGGAGAGAGGCAGAACCTGTAATATAGCCGATACGAAGTCCCGGAATGGCAAATTCCTTAGTCATAGAGTGAAGGAGAATGACATTTGGAAATTGATTCCTGCATCCAATCAACGGCTCTTTCGTGAATGGTGCATAACTCTCGTCAATAACGAAAATGATATTCGGATGAGAGACTATTGCAGATTCGAGAATATCCTTCGGAATTACCTGTCCTGTAGGGTTGTTGGGGTTGCAGAGCCAGAGTAAGAAGCCCCCCAGCCCCCCAAGGGGGAGTTCTTTAGATAGTAAAAGTTCCTTCAGTAACGTATCCCATTTTGAGGGATCTGTAGTATATAACAAACTCCCCCTTGGGGGGCTGGGGGGCTTTTGATATTGTTTACACGCATCCTCATATTCCGTAAATGTGGGTTGAAGAATAAGTGAGGATGCTTGTGCAAATGCCTGAGCTATAAGGTATATCGCCTCGGTAGCTCCATTTGTCACAATCACATTTTCCGGCGAGAGATTATGAAGAGTGGCAATCTCCTTTTCAAGTTCGGAAGGGGTAGGCTGCGGATAGTTACGGATACAATCCATTCTGCTGGCAAGATTGGCATAAAGTCCATCGTGACAGAAATGGTTATAGACATTAGAACTGAAGTTTATCCTAATGTCCTTGTATTTGTATATGTCGTCTCCGTGGCCAGTAAGCATTTTTGAAATAGAGAAGAGCGGCCTCTCCCCCCGCCCTCCCCCGTAGGGAGGGAGCCGGAAGGCGAAGGGGGGCAGTTCAAATATTCTTTATTTTAAGATTCGTTCTTAATTAACTTGTAGGCTCTCCGGCTCCCTCCCTACGGGGGAGGGCGGGGGGAGAGGCCATAATCTCGTAAAGTTTATCTATATCCACATACTTCCTCATATGATCTGCAAGAAGGTCATACTGCCGATCCTTGAACTCTTCGTATGTCTCATTTTTTATTTGCTTTTCGGTATTCTCCGCCTTGCCTTTGAGAATGAACTCAATAACCGAAGGATTGTCAAGGAAGCCATGTATGTATGTGCCGATGCAGTTGCCGTGTTGGGTGATGGGTGTTGGGTGTTGGCTGTTGGCTGTTTGCCTTTCGCATTCCGGCTCCCTCCCTACGGGGGAGGGCGGGGGGAGAGGCCCCATCCTCGTTTGTCCCTGATGTATCTCATACCCCTTGCACATCTTACCCTCAAACTCGAACTCCACCTGCTTGGTGGTCTTCTCCGCAGTCATTACGGTTGAGATATTCAGAAGTCCCAAGCCAGGAAGCTGTGGAATACTGCCCTCAATACCGTCAGGATCGGAAATGGTCTGCCCGAGCATCTGATAACCTCCGCAGATACCTATTACGAGAGTGCCGTTCCTATGAGCGCGAATGATAGCCTGTGCCACTCCGTTTCTTCTCAGTTCGTAGAGGTCGTCAAGGGTAGCCTTAGTACCGGGGATGATAATGATGTCGGCCTTCTCGAAATCCTTTATGTTATTGGTATAGAAGAGATTCACACGCTCGTCACGCTCAAGTACGTTGAAATCCGTGAAGTTACTGATATGCCTCAATAGCACCACGGCTATGTTCACCTTGCCTTGCTGAAGAGAGCGATGTTTCTGCTCAAGCTCCACGCTGTCCTCCTCCTCTATAACTATATCCTTGAACATCGGAACAACACCAAGCACGGGTACTCCGCAGAGTTCCTCAAGCATCTTCCTGCCCGATTCAAACAATCGCAAATCACCACGGAACTTATTCACAATGATGCCCTTGATGCGTGCCTTGTCTTCTGTTGTCTGCAACATTATACTTCCGTATGTACTTGCAAAAACTCCACCTCTATCTATGTCTGCCACAAGAATCACATCCGCATTTGCATGACGAGCCATAGGCATATTCACAAGGTCGGAATCTCGAAGGTTTATCTCCGAAACGCTACCCGCACCCTCCATTACTATCGGGTTGTATCTTGCAGAAAGTCGGTCGAAAGCCTCACAAACGGCATGTCGCAATTCCTCGCGCCCCTCCTTGCGGAAATAGTCGTATGCCGAGCGGTTTCCTATAGGCTTTCCGTTGAGCACCACCTGAGTGGTATGCTCGGAGTTAGGTTTCAGAAGAAGCGGATTCATATCTGTATGGCAAGGCACACGGGCAGCCTCTGCCTGAACTGCCTGAGCACGACCAATCTCAAGGCCCTCGGGAGTGGCATACGAGTTGAGTGCCATGTTCTGGGCCTTGAAAGGGGCAGGAGAATATCCGTCTTGCAGGAAGATTCGGCATAATGCCGTAGCTATCACGCTCTTACCTACATCGCTTCCTGTCCCCACCAACATTATGGGGTGAAGTCTGTTCAATTTCAATTCTATTTAGTAAATGAAAAGTGAAAAATGAAAAATAATAAAATACAGGTTAGTATTTCTCGCTTGAGACTTGTGATAAAGCCCTTTGTCTGAAAAGCGTATCTTGTATTTTTCATTTTCCACTTTTCATTTTTCACTTATATTTGAATGCAAAAGTAGTAAAAAAATATAATAAAGCGAAAGAATTTACAAAAAATATCTATTTCTATGCCCGAATTTTATTTAACGTGAATTTATTGAACTCAATTTACTTTCTTTCTAAAAAAAGCCATTTCCCTCTCGAATTCTATTGAAAAGTGTAAAAATACAAGCAAAAAAATTGAGAAAATAAAGAAAATCGCTCGAAAAAAGCAGAAAAAGTGTTAAATTGTTTTTTTGTCCGACTTTTTGCGTATTTTTGCACGTGAAATAAATCATGCAACTCGTTTCCTAACCGCTTTTTCCAGAAAAGCATTCTTACACTATTTATCAATCCAACAAGAGTTACAGAATAAGGATGAGAGTTGTTAATCTAATAACAATCAAATTTCTAATATAACAAAAAACAAAGAACTATGAAAAAGTATGAAGAACCCCAAATGAAGCTCCATGAGCTGAAGTCTGGTCAGATTATGGCTGCATCTCTTGGTAGAGCAGACACTAAGACGACTGATGTTCCAGAAAAACAGGATCTTGAAGATTTTGAAACAACAACTGTTTCATGGTAAATAAAATTTGAACTCTATGAGAAATTATAACTATTGTATAAAGACTGCTCTCGCAGTCTTCGCTGTAGCATTGTCTGCATGTTCTTCTGACAATGACATCGTAGATAACAACTCCAACAATCAGGAAAAACCTGTTTCCGAGAAGAAGATGTCTTTCTCTGCTAATATGGATGCAGGAAACGTAACACGTACGGATTTTAACAGCAACTCTACCATTTGGGCAGAGGGTGACCAAATTAGAATCCTCAATCTTGCTACCATAACAGCTCCTGACCAAAGTGGATATCCTATTCATGGCTATTTCACTTTAGATACACATACTGGAGGTTATACTAAAGAAGAGACTTTCACAGGAACAAAGATACAGTCAAACGGAGATGGCACAGATGAATTCTATGCTTACTATCCTCACTCTACAAAAGCTGCTATTGAAACTGTTACAGCAGGTTCCAATGTAGGTCACAAATTTATCACCCAAAAAGGTGAAGTGCCTACTGTACAAACTGCTATGAATGGAACATACGATCAGTCTTTGCATTTTATGACCGCATTTTCCAACAACTCTACTTTTACTTTCAAGAATGTATGTGCGCTTTTGAAAATCACGCTTACAAACTCGAATATAAGCAGAATAAAGGTAATTGCTAATCCTACATTCAAGAATAAAAGCGTATACAATAAAGAATTTGTATATACAAACATTGCAGGAACATTTGAAGCTGCCATAGTAAATAGTGATGGTACGTCAACTCTGAAAGCGACAGACACCAATAATAAGACCTACGTTGAATTGCGTGCGGCTGGTGACGGAGGTAGTGCAAATACCGTTATTGGTGATGGAACTTACTATATGGTTGTTCTGCCTGTAGCGATTTCTAATGGTTTCACGCTAACTCTTGAAACTTCTGATGGTAACACTATCTATCAGCGAGTAAATACTAAAACAACTTCATTTGAGAGAAACAAGATGTATGATCTTGGCACATACGATTGTTCTTCTACACCAACAGGCATGACTGCCCTTACCGATGTAGTTGACCTTGATTTGCCTTCTGGCACACTTTGGGCTACAAAGAACATAAATAAAAATGGTTCTTTAGTTAGTTCAATATATACAGTAGGCGATTATTTCTCTTGGGGTAAAGATAGTTTTACAGGTATAGCTTTTTACGGCTCTGTACCAAGTCGCACAAATAATACTCTTAATAGTCAGTATGATTGGGCATATACCCATGACAATAGATATTGTATGCCTGTTTATGCTCAGATATATGAGTTCTATAATCATTTCCCTGATGCGAATAAAAAATCTTATTCAGGAAATGACGTCACAAATAAAGGTGCAGAGTTTACAGCACCAACAGGTACGGGAAGAACTATATGGCTACCTTACGGAGGACATTATTATTTAGGCGTCACAGGAGTGAGTGCCAGTGGTTCTCAGGGAGACTATTGGAGCCGTACTTATTACGGCAAGAATGGCTTAAACGATATTGCCTTATGTCTTGATTTGATACATAGTAACAACATTCCTATTTTGAATTCACATAGTGGTTTGGACTTCGCCGGAGAATGGGTGGATGATGTTGTTACTGGTCGTCCAATTCGTCCTGTTGTAACAAATACAAGTATTGCTCCAATCTATTAAAATATAAACATAAATATTATTTCCCTACTCCCCTCGGAGTAGGGATTTTTTTTGCCCTCCTGTTTCCCACCCACATCCCAAGTATCTTCGTTCTTCCTCCGATGTAAATACCATATAAATACGATTAAAATACCATAAAGATACCATGATAATACAATAGTTAATGGTATTATTATGGTATTATAATGGTAATATAATGGTATTATAATGGTATTATGAACGGACTTACATGGGAGAAACAAGGAAAGGAAAGGCTTGCGGCTTTGTGCCCTTTCAGGCTGCCACTATCGGATAAATGCGGATAGTAAATTTTGCTTTCCTCAAAACAATTTACTTCGTTTTGGTAAAAAATGCAGAGATTTCTTGCTTGTGTCTGAAAAATGAATTATCTTTGTGTCGAAATTGATGATTTCAAGATAAACTCACCTCTGGTGCTGAACTGACAATAATTTCCAATCTTACCAATCTTTATCCAATAATAAATAAAAAGATTGAAAAGATTGCGCAGATTGGTAATTATTGTCAGTTAAAAACAGCTTGCTGTTAAATAACGTCAGTTCGACGAAAACAAATAGGGTTCTGCTTTGCTTTCAAACATTAATTATGACGTTAATTAAGACGTTAATTTGGACAAAAATTGATGAGAGATGTTATGCGACAGCAAAAGCTAATTCGTCGAACTCACGTTAAATAGAAATAAGGCATACATTAAGTGAACTATAACAAAAAATAAATGAATGTGTTCCTGAGGAATTGGGGACGTGATTTTATGAGAAAAGAAAAAATAATATTCCTGACTGTAATGTCAGTTTTGGCTGTAAATTCTAATGCACAGTCAGAAAAGAATGTGGAACTGAACCCTGTAACTGTGACGGGAACAGGAACATATCACAAGGCGGATAACGCGCCGATAGCCGTTAAGGTTATCTCAGCAAAAGAACTGAAGGACGCTCAGGTTACGAGTCTTCAGGAGGCTTTGACAAAGTTGAGTTCTGACATCACGACGCATACTAACGGTATGGGAACATTCGAACGGAAAGCGCGTGAGTGGCGATGACCGCTGGGATCGTATCAGTATTGACAACATAAAGCGAATAGAGATACTCTCGGGAGCTGCGAGTGCCTTGTATGGTTCAGATGCCATAGCCGGAGTTATCAATATCATAACGGACGAGAGCAAGAAACCTGTAGATTTGACGAGCAGGACACGTTTCTCAAGCAAAGGGCGCTTTGATCAGGATGTGAACGTGGATGTTACCCAAGGGAAGTTCTCAAGCTATACATCGTATAACCATCGTCAGGCAGACAACTGGCAGGTGAACAACTATCAGGAGTTCATGGAGGGTGATGTCTCTGTACCGAAACTGACAGGTCGCCCTATGTCGCAGGGATTCCGTTCGGAGAACATAAGCGAGAGGCTGGAATGGAGATTCTCAGAGAAGTTTGATGTGTATGCCCGTGGAAATCTCTATGACCATAATACAAAACGTCCGCAGTTGGCAAGCTACTATACTCAGAAGGCTACAAAGGACAAGGAGACAGGCGAGACGACCTACACCTATACTCCAAAACAGGCTTATACCTACGATATGCATCATCAGTCGTATAATGTAGGGGCGGGAGCACGCTGGACGCCTAACAAGAATACTCATGTGTATCTCGATATCTATAATGATAACTTCAATTCTGAGTATAACTATTGGCAAACGCTTGATGCAGAGGCTTATAGCGAATCGAGAAAGCGCACGCATTACTGGAATGAGACCTTGAAGGGAATTTTTAGGTTGAACTCTTGGAATAAGCTGTCGGGAGGTGTGGAACTCGTTCAGGAGAATCTGAAGAGCGTATCGGATAATATCGAGTCGGAGAGCATGAACACTTCAAATCTCTTTGCTCAGGACGAGATACAGATTTGCAATTTGCTGGAGGCTGTGGTAGGTTTTCGCTATACCCATAACAGCAATTTCGGTTCTCACTTCACGCCAAATGCCGCTCTGTTCTTCCACGCAGGAGGTTTCAGGCTTCGTGCAAGCTATGCAGGAGGCTACCGCACACCTACGCTCTCTCAGCTATATGCAACGGATCAGGCAAAGACCAACAAGCGATATACTCTCAACAACGAGAATCTGAAGCCTGAGAAGAATGATTTCTGGAATGTGAATGCCGAATATTCAAACGAGTGGGTTCGCGCGAGCATCAGCACATACGTGAATAAGATTCGCAATATGATCAACTATCGCACTATGAGACAGAGCGAGATTGATGCAAGTAGCGAGTTGACGGCAATATACGAGGACGGCTGGACGACTATTCGTCAGCGTGACAATATCGACAAGGCTACAATCAAGGGCTTGAGCATGAATGTGAAGTTCTTGCTTCCGGGTGGTTTTGCTCTCGGTGGCGGATATACATACACAGATTCAAAGGCAGAGACAATGTCGTTCAACTCAGATACTCAGACCTACGAGTATATAGAAACGCCTGTGGATAAGTGTGTTAGGAATGTGGCAAACGTGAATGTGGCTTGGGATAAGACTTGGAACAGCTATCATCTGAACATCAACCTCATAGGTCATATTCAGGGTGAGCGTTATTCAAGCACTTACGGCTATGCTCCTGCGTATTCACAATGGGATTTGAACACGAAGCATACAATAGCCTTGAAGAATTTCACTCTTGAGCCGGGTATCGGTATTGAGAATATCTTCAACAAGCGAGATACATCCTACTGGAACTCTAACTTCTCAACGGTAAATCCGGGAAGAGCGATGGTGGTGAGTTTGAAGGTGAAGTATTAAAGAGCCCCCACGGCCTCTCCCCCCGCCCTCCCCCGTAGGGAGGGAGCCGGAGCGCTCAAAACTAATCATGGGGAGTAGGTGTTTTTTTCTAATCAAGAAAGAGGATGAATAATGGAAGATAGTGGTAAGATACAAGAAAAGGCTTTTAAGGAGATTGCCCTTTCGCCTTCCGGCTCCCTCCCTACGGGGGAGGGCGGGGGGAGAGGCCGTGGCCGCCTCTTCGTCTGCGGCATCGGTCCTGGTTCTCCAGAAGACATCACACCTGCGGTTCTGAAGGCTGTGGGCGAGTGTGATGTGGTGGTAGGATATAAATACTACTTCCAGTTTATTGAGCCTTACCTTCGTGAGGGAACGGAATGCGTGGATACTGGAATGAAGAAAGAGCGTGACAGGGCTATTCAGGCATTCGAACTCGCGGAAGAGGGTAAGAACGTGTGCGTAATATCAAGTGGAGATGCTGGAATCTATGGTATGACGCCTCTCATCTATGAGATGAAGCGTGAAAGGAACTCGGATGTTGAGATTGTATCATATCCGGGCATTAGCGCATTCCAGAAGGCGGCATCCTTGCTAGGTGCGCCTATCGGGCATGACTTCTGTATAATATCCATGAGCGACCTTATGACGCCTTGGCCTGTTATAGAGAAGAGGATAAAGGCTGCTGCTGTTGGCGATTTCGTGACCGCTATCTATAACCCTAAGAGCCACGGAAGATACTGGCAGTTGTATAGACTTGTGGAGATTTTCAGAAAGGAACGCTCGCTTGATACTCCTGTGGGATATGTTCGTCAGGCAGGACGACCAGAACAGCAAATAACGATAACCACTCTTGGCGAGTTCGACCCAGAGCTGGTGGATATGTTCACTATCGTGATAATCGGCAATAGCCAGTCGTATGAGTGGAATGGAAATTTTATCACGCCTCGCGGATATTACAGAGATACTAACGATGCTTCGCAAGACACGAATGTTGGTCAGGGGATAATGATAAAATCCTTTGCCACTATCCGTAAGGAATTGAAGAATCCTGATATTCCTATCTGGAAACTATGGCCAATGCTTCATGCTATTCATACTACAGCCGATTTCGATATGGAAGGACTGTTGTGGTTGGATGATGAGGCTACAGCAAAGCTATATGCGAAGGTGCAGAGCGGAGAGCTGAAGTGCATAGTTACAGATGTGACTATGGCGGCAAGCGGTATTCGCAAAGGTGCTTTGCAAAGGTTGGGCATAGAGGTGGTTTGCTATATTAATGATCCTCGTGGTGCGGAGATGGCAAAGACGCTTGGCATTACTCGTGCTCAGGCAGGAATGAAACTTGCGGTTGAGGAACATCCAGATGCCTTGTATGTATTTGGAAATGCTCCTACAGCCTTGCTTGAGTTATGTGACCTTGCCCGAAAGGGGAAGTGCCATCCTGCCGGAATAATCGGCGCTCCTGTCGGCTTTGTTCATGTGGAGGAAAGCAAGCATGCAGCCAAGGCTTTGCGTGATATTCCGAAGATAATAATTGACGGAAGGAAAGGTGGAAGTAACCTTGCTGCCACCTTGGTCAACTCTGTCCTCACATACGATGATGCAGAACAACTGAGGCCGGGAAGGGATGTGTAAAGACCCTAACCCCGAGCGGCCTCTCCCCCCGCCCTCCCCCGTAGGGAGGGGGCCGGAATGCTCAAAAGCTAATCCCCAAAAAAGATTTGAAAAATGGAAGATTGCGGTAAGATACTGGAAATGAATTTTAAGGAGATTGCCCTTTCGCCTTCCGGCTCCCTCCCTACGGGGGAGGGCGGGGGGAGAGGCTTTACTGAAATAGGCATAACCGATTCTCGCCACCAATGGTTCCCTCCTGAGGTGATGGAGGTAATCAAGGCAGGAAAGGTGTTTTCGGGTGGAAAGAGGCATCATGAGATAATGAGGGACTTCTTGCCAGAAAATGCCGTATGGATTGATATTACCGTGCCGTTGAGCGATGTTTTTCGACAGTATGAGGCGTATGATGATATCGTGGTGTTTGCCTCTGGCGATCCGTTGTTCTTCGGCTTTGCCAATACTATCCAAAGGGAATGCCCAGGATGCGAGATGAAGGTATATCCTTCTTTCAATTCCCTTCAGATGCTTGCCCATAGGATGTGCATCCCTTATCATGATATGCACGTCGTTTCCTTGACTGGAAGGTCTTGGGATAAGTTTGATGAGGCTCTTATTAATGGCGAACCGCTTATTGGTGTGCTTACCGACAAGAAAAACACCCCACAGGCTATCTGGCAGAGGATGCAGGACTATGGCTATACCAACTACAAGATGACTGTTGGCGAGAATTTAGGGAATGAGGAAACCGAACGAATTATAGAGATACAGCCCCCCAGCCCCCCAAGGGGGAGTTTTTTAGATACATCTTTTCGATATGGAGTTTCCTCTGAGGGAGCATTACTATATAAAAACTCCCCCTTGGGGGGCGGGGGGGCTCTTAATTGCCTTATCCTACAAAATACGAATACTCGTCCTCGCCCTTTCGGAATACCAGAGGCGGAATTTCATCTGCTGAACGGAAGGACTAAGATGATAACGAAGATGCCGATAAGGCTGATGTCTTTGTCTATGATGCAGTTGCGAGAGCGAAAGACGATGTGGGATGTGGGCTTTTGCACAGGAAGCGTGAGCATAGAGGCAAAGTTGCAGTTCCCTCATCTGAAGATAACGGCATTTGAGGTGCGTGAAGAGGGTAGGGAACTCATGGAGATAAACTCTCGTAAGTTTGGTGCTCCGGGCATAGAGATCGTTATAGGCGATTTCCTTCAGGTAGATATTTCTGGCTATCCAAAGCCTGAAGCCGTCTTTATCGGAGGACATGGAGGCAGACTTCCAGAGATGATGAATAAGATCTATCAAAAGCTGGAAGAAGGAGGCGTGATTGTGATGAATACGGTTGTGCAATCAAGTTATGATGCTTTCGTCCAGACTGCCAAGGAATTGAAAATGACACTTGAAGAGCCCGTCCGAATAGCTCTGGACGACTTTAACCCAATAACAATACTAAAAGCAACGAAATGATAGTAGCAATTAACGATAAAGGACGTGAGATAGCATCAAGGTTAGCTCTGCAGCTTGGTGATGAAATCTGCCAGTTGAGTGATATCGAGTCAAGATGGAATACGGAGGCGCATATCATCTTCATAGGTGCTATGGGAATCTGCGTGCGAAGTATTGCGCCTTTCATTAAGGATAAGCATACAGACCCGGCTGTGGTATGTGTTGATTCCTTGGGCAAGAATGTCATTTCCGTTCTTTCGGGACATGTTGGTGGGGCTAACGAACTCACAGCTCGTATTGCTGAAATCCTGAAGGCAAATCCTGTAATTACTACCCAAAGCGACCTTGAAGGGCTCTGGGCTTTAGATACTATTGCCGATAGGTTTGGTTGGGTGTTGCCTCAGGAGAATATCAATAAGGAGATTGCCAGTTTTGTTGCCAAACAGCCAACGGCTCTATATATTGAGGTAAAGGATGAGGGTGCGGAATATCTTCTATCCACTCTCCCCAAACATGTGACTGTTGTAGAGAAGGTTAGCGAGATAACATCTGATAGGTTTAAGCTTGCTATTATCGTTTCGCCTCAGGAGGAGATTCTTGATGATGATATTCTATGCGTGCAGTATGTTCCGCGTTGTGTTCACGTAGGACTTGGACTTGCACATCAGGCAGAACCCGTTGAGCAAGTTGTTAGCGAGGTGTTTACGGCTATTGGCTTGGCTGGTATATATGCCGAGAGTATCGTTGATTTCAATACTATTGACCTCAAGGCAGACGAGCCTGTTGTGAAGTTCCTTCAGGAAGAAGGTTATAAGTTCAATTTCTATACGTCAGATCAGCTTGCTGAGGTTGACGTGCCAAATCCAAGCGCAACGGTTAGCAAGCACGTAGGTACTCCGAGCGTGTGCGAGGCATCAGCTTTGATAAATGGAGGAAAGTTAATTTTGCCAAAGCAGAAAGGCTTGAATTGGACTGTCGCAGCCTCCATCCGTGCGTTAGCGGCTCCCTCCCTACGGGGGAGGGCGGGGGAAGAGGCCTCCCCTCATATCGAAATCGTTGGTGCTGGTCCTGGTGATCCCGAACTTATTAGCGTGCGAGGAAAGAGATTCCTTGAGAATGCGGATTTGATACTTTATGCTGGAAGTCTGGTGCCAAAGGAACTGACATATTATGCCAAGGCTGGTGCTACGGTTCGCTCTTCTGCCGATATGGATTTGGAAGAGCAATTTCAGTTGATGAAGGAATTTTATGACAAAGGCAAGCAGATTGTCCGTTTGCATACTGGCGACCCTTGCATCTATGGCGCTATTCAGGAGCAGATGGCATTTTTTGATAAGTATGGAATGGACTACCACATCACTCCTGGCATTTCCTCTTTCCTTGCTGCAGCAGCCGAACTGAGGAGCCAGTTTACTATTCCTGAGCGTTGCCAGACTATCATTCTCACTCGTGGTGAAGGTCGTACTCCTATGCCTGACAAGGAGAAACTGCACATGTTGGCTTCACATCAGAGTACGATGTGCATCTTCCTATCAGCTTCTCTTGCTGAACAGGTACAGAGCGAACTCCTTGAGGGAGGTTATAAGCCCGAAACCCCTGTGGCTTGCTGCTATAAACTGACGTGGAAGGATCAACGAATATATCGTGGACAGTTAAAGGATCTTGCGAAGATAATGAATGAGAATCATCTCACTCTCACCACGATGATTGTTGTGGGATACGCTATTGATAATCGTGAGGGTCTTAGCAAACTATATGACGGGAAGTTCACGCATCTATTTAGAAAAAGTCATCAATGACCAGCCCCTCACCTGCCCTGCGGGCATCCTCTCCCCAAGGGGCGAGGAGGAAGTTAGTATTTCAAATTATTAGTACGTCAAAAAAGCAAGAAATGCATAAAAACGATAGTGATATAACGAAGTTTTTTAGCGATAGAGACATACTTCCCCTCGCCCCTTGGGGAGAGGGTGCCCACAGGGCGGGTGAGGGGCCGCAAGGGGCTGGTCTCCTCATCTTCGGCGGCACAACCGAAGGTCGCCTTGCTGTGGATGTTTGCGAGCAGGCGGGAAAGCCTTTCTATTATTCCACAAAAGGCGACTTACAGAAAGTGGATATGCACAACGGAGTTCATGTAACGGGGGCTATGACTGCTGATGATATTGTGGCATTCTGTAAGGAACATGAGATTGGTTGTATTGTTGATGCTGCTCATCCATTTGCTGAGAATCTACATAAGACGATTGATGAGGCTCGAAAGGTGATAGGTGTTCCTGTAATAAGGCTTCAACGCATATTTCCTGAGCATATCAAAGGCGTGACGTATTGCTCGGATTATGAAGATGCTATCGCCAAAATGCAAGAGGCAAAGGTAAACAAACTCCTTGCTCTTACTGGTGCGAATACTATCAATAAGCTAAAGCGTTCCAACGCCATTTTCAGAATCCTCAACCGCCCGGAAAGCATCGCCCTTGCCAAGTCTTCCGGCCTTGCCGACGATCAGCTCATCTTCTACAACGAATCTCTCGAAATTCCGTCTATCGAGGACGAGAAGAAAGTAATGACGGAAGTCGGTTGTGATGCTATCATAACAAAGGAGAGTGGTGAGAGTGGCGGTTTTGAGGTAAAGGTAAAGGCTGCCCTTGAACTTGGATTGAAAGTGTTTGTTGTTGAGCATCCGCAGTTGCCAAAAGATTGGATTACTGTAACGGGGAAATATGGTTTGCGTAGGGTTATAGAGCATCTTATGCCCGATTTCTTTCCATTAAAAACAGGATTTACGACAGGCGCTTGTGCTACGGCTGCAACAAAGGCGGCTGCTTTGTCGCTTCTTTTTGATGAATATCCTGAGGAAGTCCATTTTGCCTTACCTGATGGCGAGATAATGACGATTCCTGTGACATACGAGGCTAAAGGTGTGGCATCTGTTATAAAGGATAGTAGCGACGATCCTGATGTTACGAAGGGCTGCAAAATAACCTCTACCGTAATTCTTGAAAAGAGTGATGGTTTCAGCGTGACGTTCCTGCAAGGCGAAGGGGTAGGGAAGGTGACACTTCCCGGACTTGGAATACCTGTTGGTGGTCCTGCCGTAAATCCAACTCCAAGGAAGATGATAGAGAATGAGCTGCGAGCCATAGTCGAATCGGCTCCCTCTCTACGGGAGAGGGCGGGGGGAGAGGCCTTTCTTGTAACTATCTCAGTCGAAAACGGAGCAGAAATTGCTCTAAAGACCTTCAACCACAAGGTTGGTGTTGTTGGTGGAATAAGCATCATCGGCACTTCTGGCATCGTCTCTCCGCTATCAAATGAGGCTTTCGTTCAAAGTATTCGTCGTGAACTTGATGTGGCATGGGCTATCGGTTGTCGTACTATCGGTTTGGTGGCAGGAATGAAGAGCGAGAAGGCTCTTGAAGGTATCCGTTGCGTGCATTATGGCAACTTCGTAGGAGAGGCTTTGAAGGCTGCTCGTGAGGTTGGATTTGAAGATGTGCATATCGCAATAATGATAGGTAAGGCCGTAAAACTTGCCGAAGGACATCTTGATACTCATTCGCATAAGGTGCTTATGAATCAGAAGTTTATCAGAAAAGTAGCAGAAGGTCTCGGACTAGAATATAAGGAGGTTGATATGGCTCGTGATTTATGGAACACCATGCCCCCACCTTTCTTTGAAGAGATAAAACGCTTGTGCTACGAAACTTGTAGAACGGTTTATAAGGAGGGGAAGCTGACAATTCACATAGTGGGGCCTCTCCCCCCTCCCTCCCCCGTAGGGAGGGAGCCGCTATCGCATTATAAAAGAAATTCTGAAAAATGAAAAATGAAAAATATAAAATAGAGATTGGTTCACCGCCTACCGGCTCCCTCCCTACGGGGGAGGGCGGGGGGAGAGGCCGTGGTGCTGTTGTTCTTCTCCTCTCCATCCCCCTCTTCCTTCTCCTTAACCTCGCCGTCGGCTCTGTCTCAATCCCTCTGGATGCCGTCTTTGGCATCCTGATGGGAGGTGATTGCGATAATGAGGTGTGGACGAATATCGTACTTCATACTCGTTTGCCGCAGTCGCTTACGGCTATTGCCTGTGGCTCTGGACTTGCCGTTGCAGGACTTATGCTACAGACGGTATTCCATAATCCGCTTGCAGGTCCTTCGGTTCTCGGCATTTCTTCTGCAGCAAGTCTTGGTGTGGCGTTTCTTGTCCTAATGTCGGGAAGTATAGGCTGGCATATCGTTTCCTCTTTCGGATTCTTCGGAAACACAGCCCTCACACTTTCGGCTGTCATAGGTGCTTTATCGGCTATGGCACTTATAGTATTTCTCTCTCAACGAGTTCACGGTAACGTGACACTTTTGATAGTTGGTGTTATGATAGGATATATCGCATCGGCTATTATCGGAGTTCTGAAATATTTCAGTAGCGAGGAGGATGTTCGTGCCTATGTTGTATGGGGATTGGGTAGCTTTGCCCGTGTCACAGGAGGACAGGTATGGGTATTTCTCGGACTTGTATTGGCTGTTCTTCCTTTCGGAATGTTATTGGCAAAATCTTTGAATATGCTTCTGCTTGGCGAACAATATGCCACTAATCTTGGTCTTAATATCTCTCGTGCTCGTACGCAGATAATCATAGTTGCAGGTATGCTTACGGCTATTGTAACCGCCTATTGCGGTCCTATAATGTTCCTCGGACTTGCCGTTCCGCATATCTGTCGAGGCATTTTCCGAACGGCTGACCATCGTATTCTCCTTCCCGGAACATTATTGTGCGGAGCATCCCTTGCCCTTGTCTGTAATCTCATAGCAAGATTGCCAGGAATGGAAGGCGCTTTGCCTGTCAATTCCGTCACCTCGCTTATTGGTGCTCCGATAGCGTTGTGGATATTGTTGAAGAGGAAGAGGTAGAAGACCCACCCCCTTGCCCCTCCCATAAAGGGAGGGGGAGTAGATAGTAATTTAAGCGCAAAAATTATAGAAAAAAACTTATATGGAGAAATCTTTAGATACAAATAATGTAACTACTCCCCTCCCTTTATGGGAGGGGCAGGGGGTGGGTCTGGAGGGCTCTGGGTTAGGGGCTTTTTCTTCCTTCCTCATCGGCGCAGCCACCTCAAATAGCGGAAAGACCACTTTCACAATGGGCTTGCTTCGTGCCTTGCGTGATAAGGGATTGAAGGTGCAGCCATATAAATGCGGACCTGACTATATTGATACTATGTTTCATGAGATGGCCTCTGGACGTGAATCCGTCAATCTTGATACCTATATGGCATCTGATGAGCATGTCAAGGAGGTATTTCAACGATATGGTGAGGATGCGGATGTGCGTATTGTCGAGGGCGTCATGGGATTATTTGACGGCTATGACAAGTCGAAGGGCTCAAGTGCGGAGATAGCCATGCTGCTCGATATTCCTGTTATCCTTGTGGTAAATGCAAAGTCTGTTGCCTATTCCGTAGCTCCTTTGATATATGGTTTCAAGCACTTTAATCCTAAATTGAAGATTGCGGGAGTCGTGTTTAATATGGTGGCTTCCGAGAATCACTATACCTTCTTGAAACAGGCTTGTGAGGATGCTGGTGTGCCTTGTCTCGGATATATGCTTCGCAATCGTGACCTTATCATTCCCAGTCGTCATCTCGGCCTTACGATTGAGGCAAGAGAAGAAACGGAAGAATTAATAAGTTTGGCGGCGAAGGAGGTGGAGGAGCATGTAGTGGGGCCTCTCCCCCCGCCCTCCCCCGTAGGGAGGGAGCTGGTTTGTGGAAGAGGAGAATTAACAGAAATGACAAATGTAAAGATGTCGATAGGTTCACCGCCTACCGGCTCCCTCCCTACGGAGGGAAGTCCGATGTTGATAACATCGGAGTATGTGAAAAGCGGGGGGAGAGGCCGCTTTTCTCTCTCCATCGCCAAAGACTCCGCCTTTAACTTCACATATCGAGCTAATATTGATGCTCTTCGAGAGTTGGGAGAGGTCACTTTCTTTTCTCCGATAAATGATGAGAGAATGCCAGAGTGTGATCTTCTGTATCTTCCAGGAGGCTATCCCGAATTGTTTGCATCAGAGCTTGCTGATAATGTCACGATGCGTGAGAGCATCAAGGCATTTGCGGAGCGTGGTGGACGTATCTTTGCCGAGTGTGGCGGATTTATGTACTTGTGTAATGATATTGACGGCATCCCTATGTGTGGAGTCTTCCCATTCTCTGCCACCATGATGGATGCAAAGCTACATCTTGGCTATCGTCAGTTATGTAACACTAAACTCTCAACACAAAACTCTCAACTCGCAAAGGGTCACGAGTTCCATTATTCTTCTATAATAGAGCCGGATATTATTCCTGACGGAATAGTCAGAAAACAATGTCAGATGTCAGCCAAAGGCAAATCGGTTGATACAGCCTTGTATCATTACAAGAATGTTCTTGCTGGCTATACCCATTGGTATTGGGCAGAAACCGGATTTACGGAAATTATGGCTATATTTCAAGGATTTGAATAATGATATGTAGTTCCCCTGTAAGTCCTATGTAAGTCCGTTGTTCCTCCGTACCAAAGTCGGTGCAAACTCGGTGCAAAGTCGGTGGGGAATAAGAACTTCACCGAGTTTGCACCGAGTTTGGTACGGAGGAATAACGGAGGATGAGCGAAGGGAAAACGATGGACCTTCTATGTATTTGTTGTAAATGATATTCCAAATAAAAATCGAAAATATTCACGAAATAATTTGGAAGTTCCAGAAATAATGTTTATTTTTGCAAGCGTGTTACCATTCATTTATTTATTCGAAAACATCCGAAAGCTTGGTCGCAGAAGGATTTATTACTAGAATAAAGAGCAGGTGTTCACTATACGTGGACGTCTGGTTCGTCTGGTAATAAGGGTAAGACCAAGCACCCAGGATGTGGACGAATTGGCTCGTCCACATTTTGTATATATAGGCGCTTGGTTTTGTTTTGATTTGAGAGTAGATAAAAGGCGCATATAAAAATTATATGCCTATGGAAAAAACATAAAGAATAATATCGTGAGGGACAAGTCTAATAGAGGCTTGGCCTGAATAATCTTTACCCATACAAGATTATACTTGAAAAATATAGAAGGTTAACCTATCATTATAACAATAATGATAATATAATAATGGTGGAACTATATCTGTTTTTTGTAAAAAAATATATTACCCTCAAAACAAAACAATTATGGAAAAAATGAAATTATGGAGTCTTATGTTACTCATGACAATTTTTATGCCTTTGTTTTATTCCTGTGATAGTGATGATGACAATAGTAATGATGCGATTGTCGAATATGTGGGAACTTGGAAATGCCAATCTCCTGCAACATATAGGAATAGCACCATCGTTGAAGAAGGTACGATCCTGGTAATTACATCATCAGGAAATATGACATGGACAATGGCTGATGGTACTACTTACAATGCCACAATGCGTGCTTTAGGTGATGATTGGGCTGATATTACCTACAATAAGAAAACTTATAGAGCTGAGATATATGTTATTAACAATAGACTGGAAATTAATGTCAATGGAGATGTTAATTTAAAAGTCAAAGATTTTCCATTTGATGGAGGCTATCAAAAAGTAAATTAAACCACTCCCTCTTTCCCACATTGCCTTGTGAATTACTTGGTGATGTGGGATCTTTCTTTTCTTTCTTGAATATTGTATATTATACCTTTATTGCAAGTCCTATGTAACTCCTATGCAAGTCTCATACAACTCCCATTTATAATAAGAGCTACATAAGAGTCTGGAAAAAGTATTGTCATCCTTATTTCATCAACTTATAGTACTTCGGCGTATAGTTTGGAAGTATCTCTGGATAGAAAGCCTTGACGAAATCGGATAGAAGGCGATGAGGCTCAAGTCCGACGAGTTCGCGATAAGGAGTCTTTGCGAAGTTGCAGAATAGAACGTGCTGGTTCTTGCTTGATATATTTTCTTCGGACTTTGTAGAAATATCACTATGTGTTTATTACAATAGAATGAAAGAAATACGAATAAAAATTTGTTTTTTAGAATAATTGTTCGTATTTTTGCAGCAGATTAATATTTACGGCAAGATATGGATGCAAATGTTAGAACATCCTGACAGCGATGTGGATATTCTTGTAAGTTTCGTGCCTGGTGCTAAGATGGGATTGTCGTATTTTGGAATGATCTGCGATCTTGAGGATTTGCTACATCGTCCTGTTGATCTTGTTGTAGAGGGTGACTTGTTGCCTTTTGCCGTAGAAAGTGCCAATAAAGACAAGATTTTAGTTTATGAGCAACAGGTGGAAGGATATCTCAGAGAAAATGACATATAGAAATAGGGCAATCAACGATTGCCCTATTTCTATTTCATCAACTTATAGTACTTCGGCGTATAGTTTGGAAGTATCTCTGGATAGAAAGCCTTGACGAAATCGGAGAGGAGGCGATGAGGTTCAAGACCACCGAGTTCACGGTAAGGAGTCTTGGCAAAGTTACAGAACAGGACGTGCTGGTTCTTGTATGCCTTGATGTCACCATAGCGGGCATCCTCTGTGGTGAGGTCGTTGAGAGTGAATTCATCATCGAAGGTGCCGTCAATCTGCCAGTAGTCGGCATTTATGCCCTTGGCATAGACAGTTTCAAAATCAAGTGCCGTGCCTCCAGCCTCGTCAATATCCTTCATGATATAGTCAACACCTGCATCGGCAAAGATACGCGCCATATAGCTCTTTCCGCCCATGACATACCATCCGTCACGAATCTGGCGACCGCTAAGAATGGTAGGGAGTTCCTTCTTCTTTGCCTTAATGGTGGCAACCTTAGCCTTGATGGCGTTATACTTTGACTCTATATCTTCGAAAACTGCATTTGCACGACGTGTCTCGCCTGTGAGGAGTCCGATGAGCTTGATCCATTCTGCCTGTCCGAGAGGGTGAGTCTCTCTGTAGCCATGATGAGAAATGAGAGGAATACCACATTCCTTGAGGGATTCAAACCCTCCATATTTGGAGGCTGACACGAAGATATAGTCAGGCTTTGAGGCTATGACAGCCTCAAGGTCGAAGTTGCCCTCCTTACCCACGCGGATGGTCTTTCCGTCTGCGAGTTGTTGCTTAATCTTTGGCGAAAATACATTCTTTAGGGAGTTCATGCCTACGATTCGCTCTTCCATGCCGAGAACCTCAAAGTTGCCTAACTGCAAGGCTGTGGTGCAGATAAATCTTTTCTGAGACTCCTTGCCTGTGAGAACCACCTCTTCTGTCTTTGAATTGCGTGCCTTCGGATCTGGATTGCTGATAAATACGTGAATGCCGTCCTCACGATAATCCACTTTCAATCCCTTAGCATACTTTATCTCTACCTTTTCAGAATAAGAGTCAGAATGTGCCCAGAGTGAATCGTATTGAAGGAAAGGACCAGTAAAGGCTACACTGTTGTCGCTTGCAACGTTGGTGCATGAGGAGAGGAAGAGAGCAAAAAACAGCCCCTCACCCACCCTACGGGCACCCTCTCCCCAAGGGGCGAGGGAAAGTTTGTATTTATCGCTGAGAAATTGCGTTATATGATGAATAAAATTGAACATATATTTGTCTTTTAAATGATAAATATAGGGATTTCTTATGTAACTTCTCCCTCGCCCCTTGGGGAGAGGGTGCCCACAGGGCGGGTGAGGGGCTGTAGGCGTTATGGTCGGGTAACTATCATCAACGAGAAATACGGAAAGCTTTCGGGCATTTCCTTCAGAATTTCATACTTCTGATTTGCCGTTCCTATATTCTCAAAGTAGTGGAATTGCAGATCTTTTGCTTCATGGAAAGCCTTGCTTACGGCTTCATGAGCCATAGAAAGCTTCATGATTACGAGATTGTAACCTTCGCTTGTTAGTCGGATAATCTCTTCGGCGGTAGTCTTTCCCGGAATGATGAGAAGTCGCTCCTGATGTTTGACGAGATGCAATCCTGCGACAGATGCGGCAGCAATGAAGGAAGGGATTCCTGGTGTCTGACGGCACTCTATACCCATTGTCTGAAGACGATCCATAACGTAATGGGTAGTGGCGAATATTCCGCTATCCCCTTCTGTCGCAACGGCGATGTCCATTCCTGCCTCATAGTCTTTTCTGATAGTTAATGCAAGCTCGTCATATACCTCGTTTGCCTTTTCTCGGTCGTGTGACATCGGTACTTTGACGGTTATCACCTTACTCTGATCAATATCCAGCTGTGCGATGATTTCAGCAGCTCTTGATGACTCTCCAACGGCAAAGCAATACACTTTTTCTGCCTTGGTCAAAAGTCGTAAAGTCCCGAGTGTCACCATATCGGCAGCACCCGGGCCTAAGGATATGAATCTTATCATATTTTTGTAGGTTAGAGGTTAGGGTGAAGAGGTTAGAGTTTATGAGTCTCTACCCCCTAACCTCTAATCTCTAACCGAGTTTATTCTTCCGGATTCTTTGAATGATAGTAGTCGAGAGGCTCGCCTGCGATAGCTTCCTTGGTGTGCTTCATCCAGATGTTAAGGATAGATGGCAGTTCGAGCAGACCCTTCTCAATCATTGTGGTGTTGTCGCAAGTATAGCCATTGTGAGAGAAGTACTTCTTCCAACTTGTATCTTCAACCTCACCCTCGTCATTTGCTTCATAGCCCTTTTTCTCATCCCAAGTATCATCATCGCCAGCCATATCTTTATGACCATGGTCACCATCAATAGACATAAGAGGATGACAATAAACTGTACCGCTCTTGATACCTGCTTTCTGCATACGCTCAAGTACATTGGTCTTGAAGTTATCCTTCATATCTACAGTACCCACAAAATATTTCTTGTTGTACTTCTGAAGGGCTGTCTCAAGCTGAGTGTAACGCACGTTTGCCTTGTAGGTATCATAAGAGTCTGGGTTACCATGTCCCATGAAAGCAACTACGCCCTTAGCTACCTTATCCTTATAGAGAGTGTTGAGTTCCTTTGCAACAGCATTAACGTCTTCGTTGGCATCCTGCAACAATGGCACACCGAGTTTCAGCTTCACATTAGCAAGATACGCATCGTCGAGGTCGCCATTATGGTTGTTTGCGAAGTCCTTGATGTAGTTGATTACGCGGGTATATTCCTCACCAGGGATAACCTGAAGAGACTGAACCACAATCTCGTCATACTTCACACCATCAGCTGCGAAAGCGTTGAGCCAGTAGTTTGGAGCGTAGAAGTGGCGTGGCTCTACATTCTCGCCTGCTGCTGCATAGTTGATACAGATTGCAGAAGAGAAGCTCAGGAATACGTCATAGTCAGGGAATTGCTGCTTGTAGGCATCTATGGTACTATCAAAAGCATCGTATGCCTGCTGCCATGTAGAGCCGAAGGCAACAAGAAGGATAGCCTTATTGTGCTTCTTCTGTGACTTTACTGTGTTAGATACAGCTTTCTGATAAATTACATAGTTTGATTCGTTGTCATCATCATCATCGCTACAAGCGGTGAATGAAAGTCCTGCCATGATAGTCAGCATGGCAAGGAGAAGTGTTTTAATCTTCATCATTTTCTTGTTGTTTAGTTATTGTTTTAGAAGTTGTTATTGTCTTTCCTTTGTTGAATTTTATGGCGAATGAGGCATAGATTGTTGTACCTGCCGTCGTTGTTCCGAGATGGCAAGGGCGTGGGGTTGTGTCGCGATAGTTGAAGATGTTATCCACACCTACCTCCAAGCGATATGTCGTCTTGCTCTTACCCAGATCGTGGGTAGTGTTCAGTCGCCAAATCTGGAACCCCTTTCCGTTGCCGTCGTTCTCGTAGAATCTCTTGCTTGAGCCACGGGTACTGAGGTTGATGCCCATGTTATAGCAAGGAGAGAAGCGATGTCCGTAGTTGGCAAAGGCATTCCACTTGTTGTGAGCCATACCATCGATTATGGCTTGCTGAAATCTGCCATGGGCGGAATTATAGACCGTTGCCTTGGTGTCAAGGTAGCTGTAATTGCCGCCTATGGTCAGTTCCTTAGTAATCTTCCAAGAAGCATTCACGTCAACGCCGTATGTCTTGGCGTCCTCTGCATTCTTGTACATTCGCGGAATTATCTCTCCGCTTCCGTCACCAGTGTAGCTTGTTGTTGCCCCTGCAGGAATATCCTCTTTCGATACGTTCACAAGAGTGATCATATCCTCCAGTTTGTTTACATATCCTGTTACTGACACAGCTATGTTGTCAGTACGGTATTCTGCGCTTGCCGACCAGTAGTTGCTTGTCTGAGCCTCAAGGTCTTTGTTGCCCATGTAGTAATAGACCTTTTCACCCATACGTTTGGTGTAGTGATAGGAAAGTTCCTTTGGCGTGGGCGATTTGAATCCCTTGCTCCAGCCTGCTCGAAGTCGGATGTCACCAAGCGAGAGCATGGCACTCAGCTTTGGCGTGAAATGAAGTCCGAAGGCGGCATTATCTATTATTCTAAAGCCTGCCGTCACGTTCACGCATTTCAAGGGATTCCATTCGTCCTGAGCATATACGGCTGCCGTCCAGTCGTTTGCAGTTCCATCGCTTACTCGCATAGGAGCCTTGAGATAGTCGTATCTATATTCCGCTCCCACATTGAGAGTGTTTGCTTTTGGTAGATAGAACACACCCTTTATTGTAGCCATGTATCTCTGCTGATCACTCTGAAGGTTCTCCTGACCGGGGAAGTATGGGTAATAGTGAGTAAATTCACCTTTGTAATATCCATCTTCGAGGGTGGTATCTGTATAGAGATAATAGTATGCGTGCTTTTTCCAACTCAGATCCATGTCGATGTAATCCTTCTTGCCGAGCTTCATCTTGCCACCCAAGGCGGCACTCGCATTACGATACTTCAGGTCGTAGGTATATACATCGCATGAAGGGTGACGGCCATTCGTCGGGCGTGAGATACGCTTTTCGTAGTAAGTTCCACTGGCATAGAGATCCAGCCCCTTGTATGGGCTATATGTCAGTCGTTCACCAATCTGCCAGTTTGTGTATTCGTTTACTGTCTTGTTACGAGAGTCGGTGAGGAGTTTTGCCTCTGCATATTCCTCGGTCGTGTTTTTCCAGCCATCGGTGTGCTGCAATTGGAAACTGGTGTAGGACTGGAACTTGCCGAACCTTACTCCAATGCCATTGTGTTGGCGAAGATCGTTGTAAGAGCCATATCGTGTGGTATTCTCAAGCAGAATGCCCTCGGTGTCGTGCTTCTTGGTTATGATGTTTATCACACCTGCTATTGCATCAGAACCGTAAAGTGCCGACTGTGCGCCTTTTACTATCTCGATTCTCTCAATATTGTGCGGGTCGATAAGACCGAGGTCGTTCTCGCCACCCACATCACCATGAATGCGCTTGCCGTCAATGAGAATGAGTATGTAGTTGTTACCCAGTCCGTTGAGCTGTGCCTGAGAACCCATATCGCCCTCGTTGAAAGCAAATGAAGCGGTAAGTCCTCCGAGGATATCCTCGAGCGACTTTCCACCATAGCTTTCTATCATTTTACGCGAGATAACCTCTGTCTGTACAGGAGCATCCTTAAGATGATGCTGTGTACCAGTTCCGGTCACAACAACCTCCTGAATCGTCTGCTGCTTCTCGGTCTTTTCCACCTGAGCATTTGCACATAAAGAAGTACTCGCCAATGATAGGGCGATGATATGTTTGTAATTCATCCTGATGTAAATTATTATACCCCTATCCTGGGGGCGTTGATAATAATTATTGGAAGTTTGGCAGGTATTCTGGCTTGCCACAAAGCAGGACGTCTTCCCAGAGAGGTTCCAGTGACTTTAGTGTCCAGCTTCACAATGGGCTCACAGCTGCAGGAACAGCTCAGGTTTTGCACCTGATTCCCTTGCACAGAAGAATCCGAAATTAACAAATTTTTGATTTCCTGTTTCCAAATCCGAGCGCAAATATAATATAAATAGTGTAAACGACCAAATCTTTTAACTGTTTTTGTTAAAATTGCTTTAGGTTTTTGGTATTGTGTAATATTATTAGTAATTTTGCACCCAATTTGGTGTGTAGTGTGCTCTTAGCACCTATATATAAATAAGGTAAGAATAAAATAAATCACATAACAACAAAAACTAAAAAATGAATATTTCATTAGAAAATCCAGAGAAGGTCAGCGGTGTACTCACACTCGTTGTTGAGGAGGCTGATTTCGCAGGAGATGTAGAGAAGCAGCTTAAGGACTATCGTAAGAAGGCTAATGTACCAGGTTTCCGTCCAGGTCAGGCACCACTCGGTTTGATCAAGCGTCAGGTTGGCGCTCAGGTAAAGGTTGACGTTATCAACCGTCTCGTAGGCGAGAAGCTTTATGAGTACATCAAAGAGAATAAGATCAATATGCTTGGCGAGCCAATGCCACATCTTGGTGAGGAGCCAGTTGACCTCGATGCAGCTGCACCTTACACTCTGAAGTTCGATATCGCTATCGCTCCAGAGTTCAAGGCTGAGCTTTCAGATAAGGACACTATCGTTTACTACGACATCACAACTGATGACTCTATCGTTGACAAGCAGATTGAGGCTTTCGCAAGCCGTAGCGGCTCTTACCAAAAAGTAGATGAGTATCAGGACAACGATATGATCAAGGGTGACATCCGCGAGCTTAACGAGGATGGTAGCGCTAAGGAGGGTGGTATCACCGTTTCTCAGGCTTCTATGCTCCCTACATATATCAAGGTTGACGAGCAGAAGGCTCTCTTCCAGGGCTGTAAGGTTGGTGACATCATCGTGTTCAACCCAAAGAAGGCTTACCCAGAGAGCAACATCGAGATTTCTTCTCTTCTCAAGGTTTCAAAGGAAGAGGCAGAGAATATCACAGCTGATTTCTCATTCCAGGTAACAGAGATTTCTCGTTATCAGAAGCACGCTATCGACCAGGATCTCTTCGATCAGGTTTATGGCGAGGGTAACGTAAAGGATGAGGCTGATTTCCGTGCAAAGGTAACTGAGGGTATCAAGGAGCAGATGGTTCAGAACGCAGACTTCCGTTTCCTTCAGGATGTTCGTACATACGTTGAGGGTAAGATCGGTGAAGTTAAGTATGCTGACGACCTCATGAAGCGTATCATGCTCGCTAACAACAAGGACAAGGGCATGGAGTATGTTGAGAAGAACTACGAGGCTTCTATCAAGGAACTCACTTGGAGCCTTGCTAAGAACCAGATCGTTGAGGCTCAGAAGATCAAGGTTGACGATGCTGACGTTAAGGCTGTTGCTATCGACGTTACTCGTATGCAGTTCGCTCAGTATGGTATGACAAGCGTACCAGAGGAGTATCTTGAGCAGTATGCTGAGGGTATGCTGAAGAACCGTGAGCAGGTTGACAACCTCGTTAATGCTGCTGTTGATCGCAAGCTCATGGCTGCCCTCAAGGATGTTGTCAAGCTCGACAAGAAGACTATCAGCTTCGATGAGTTTGGTAAGCTTGATTAAAAGACCTAACCAAGCCTTTTCTCCCTAGGGTCGAAGGGTCTTACGACAAATCTCCCCAAGGGAAGGGTGTTAGATACAATAAATCCCTTATTCTTTCCGTTGTGGATTGAATAAGGGATTTTTATTTGAATTTTATTTGTAAATATGAAAAAAATGATTATCTTTGCATCAAAATAAGTATATAGGAGGATGTAATTTATGGCAAGACCTATAAAAGAGACGCCTATTCTGTATGGTGCAGAGGCGCGTCAGTTTGAAATGCGCATGATGAATCCTGAGCCTGTTTCTAAGGAGCGCAGGGAGGCCATTAATCGTGACTATGAGTTCATGCGTACAAGATGTGTGAATTGTTCATTCTAAATGATGAATAAGGGAACCATCCAGTTACGACGGCTTGGCGAAAACGATGTTGTAGGCCAGTTCGATTGTGGAGATGAAGACTTGAACGACTTCATCCATACTGATGCGTCGTTGTATTTCAAGGTCCGCCTTGCTACCAGTTATTTGTTAGAAGATGGGGAGACTGGGAATGTTATAGGATATTTCAGTTTGGCTCATGACCGTATTTCCCTGACCGATTTTCCAAGCAATTCCGCATATAATCGTTTTCGTAAGCAATTCTTCGCCCAAGGGAAAATGTTCAAAAGCTATCCTGCTTTGAAGATATGTCGTTTGGCTACAGATAAGAAATGTCATGGCGAAGGAATTGGAGCGATGATTATCAACATGATTTAAGCTTCGTATCGTAATGATAATAAGGCTGGTTGTCGCTTTATTACTGTTGATGCCTACAGAGATGCCCTTCCGTTCTATTATAAGCAAGGATTTGTCCCACTTTCAAAAGTCGATGAGGACTCAGATACGCGTCTGCTCTATTTTGATTTGGAAAGTGTAAGATGATAGTATAATATAACAGCCCTCTGAGCAATCAGAGGGCTGTTTCTGTATTGTTTTGCTTTAAATCTCGTAATCCAGACACGTTCTGAGCACGGTGTAAGGTCTTACCTTGCCGTTGGCTACGGCAACGTGTGCAGGATGAACGGCATAGCCCTTGAGAGCCTCTGGACTTTCGAGCGTGCTGTCGAGCATTACGTCACAGTTGCTTGAGTCAAGACGACCGCTGATATTTACCTTGCACTCAAGAAGACCAGGAACCTTACCAACGAGTCCTTCGAGACCTTCCTTGATACCTGCCTTTACTTTTTCCTTCTCCTCGGCACTTAAATCCTCAGAGAGCTTCCATAGAATGATATGCTTTACCATAATTGTTATTTCTTTTTGATGTTAATGATACTTTTCTGATTCCTTTTTGGCTCCGATTGCTGGGAACGGACTTGAAACGGATTTGGAACGAAGGTAGAACGGACTTACTGCTATGCCTTAGGCAAAGCCGGATATTTCCTGATCCAACCGTCAAGTCTTAGGCGCATTACTCCGAAGAATGCCTCTCCGAATATTCCGCCGTTCATCTTTGAAACGCCTTCGCGTCTGTTGACGAAAATGACAGGCACTTCCTTGATCTTGAAGCCGATTTTGTAGGCGGTGAACTTCATCTCAATCTGGAAGGCATAGCCCTTGAAACGGATCTTGTCAAGTTCTATTGTCTCAAGAACCCTGCGCTTGTAACACTTGAATCCGGCAGTCGTGTCGTGAACCTTGAAGCCTGTGATGAATCTGACGTATTTTGAGGCGAAATAGCTCATCAGTACTCGACCGATAGGCCAGTTTACCACATTCACACCACTAACGTATCGGCTTCCGATAGCCACGTCATAGCCTTCATCGTGACAGGCAGAGTAGAGGCGAGGCACATCGTTAGGATCGTGGCTGAAATCGGCATCCATCTCGAAAATGTATTCGTAGTTATGCTCCAATGCCCATTTGAAGCCTGCAATATATGCCGTTCCTAGACCCTGTTTGCCAGAACGCTCTATTATGAAAAGTCGGTCCTTGAATTCCGTGTCCATGAGTCCGTGCACGATTTTTGCCGTTCCGTCAGGAGAGCCATCGTCAATGACAAGAATATGGAAACTCTTCTCCAGACCGTTTATTGCACGGATAATCTTCTCAATATTTTCCTTCTCGTTGTAAGTTGGAATTAATATTATGCTATCGCTCATTTCTTTTTATTTTTTCGAATGCAAAGTTAGTAAATTCCGTTAATTTATCAAAACATTCTTGTTCTTTTATTGTTTTTTATTCTTATATTAAGAGATTTTTTGTTAACTTTGCACTCAAAATTGAAAAATCAGACATCGCTTCGTAGGCGATAAGTGTTGTTTTTTCTTCGTGCGAGGTGTAAATGCACATTTGCTCGAAATGTAATGGAAATACAGAAGCTATTATCCCACTATGCCAAGCAACCGCAGTTGAAGGCGTTGGCAAAGGCACTTGAAAACAAGCGTATCAAGACCGTAGGAATTGACGGTCTTGCAGGTTCTTCTTGCCCTTTGGTTTTTGCTTCCATTGCAAACAAGATAGAAATTCCTATCGTTTTTATTCTCAGGGATGCCGATGAGGCAGGCTATTTCTATCATGATCTGATGCAGTTGGGTGCACCAGCTCTTTTCTTCCCGTCAAGTTATAAGCGTGCCGTGAAATACGGTCAGAGAGATGCCGCTAACGAGATTCTCCGTACTGAGGTTCTCTCGGCTCTTTCTTCTTTTGGTAAAACCAAGGATGGCTTACCAAATGAGAATGATTCCGATGATGACTCCGGCTCCCTCCCTACGGGGGAGGGCGGGGGGAGAGGCTCTTCCCTCTTCATCGTAACCTATCCTTCTGCCCTTGCTGAGATGGCGGTGGATAAGACAATCCTCGACGACCGCACGATACATCTTTCCGTAGGACAGAGAATAGATATCACGGATGTTCAGCATCAGTTGCGCGACCTCGGTTTCCGTATGCAGGACTACGTATATGAGCCGGGGCAGTTTGCCGTTCGCGGAAGCATCCTCGATGTTTATTCATTCTCAAACGACCTGCCTTTCCGTCTTGATTTCTTCGGTGACGAAATTGAGACGATACGCACGTTCCAGATAGAGGATCAGCTTTCTGCCGACAGACGCAAGGAGATTGACATCGTGCCAGAACTTGCTGCTTTCTCTGAGAAGAAAGTGCCTCTCACGGAGTTCCTCCCTGAAGGCAGTATGCTCGTTAGCCACGATATGGGCTTTGTCGTAGATGTTATTGGCAAGACATTTGAGGAGGGCTTCTCTTCACAGGCTTTGAATGACAGAATGGCGGGTGCAACAGAACTTGAACAGGAGGAAATCCGTCGTGAGATGAATGCCCAGATAAATCTCTGTCCTGCATCTCGCTTCAACCAGAGCATTGCCAAGTTCAAGCAAATCAATATCAAGGAGACTTCTTCGCAGAAAGATGACAAGGACGTTTTCGATGCTTCCTTCCATTTCTTCATGTCTGCCCAGCCACTTATCCACAAGAACTTCGATTTGCTCTCGCAGACCATTGAGGATTATATTCTCCAGAACTTTAAGATATATATCCTTTCCGATTCGCACAAGCAGGTAGAGCGTATCAGAAGCATCCTTACCGCTCCTGTTGTTGATTCGCAGAGAGTTAGGGTTGATGCTGAGGCTATTGGCGAGATTTCAAAGACTCTTCATGAGGGATTCGTGGATAATGACCTTAGTCTCTGTCTCTTTACCGACCACCAGATTTTTGAGCGTTTCCATAAGTACAACCTTCGTACTCAGTCGGCTCGTGCCGGTAAGATGGCACTTACGATGAAAGAACTTCAGGAGATGGAGCCTGGCGATTTCGTTGTTCACGTTGACTACGGAGTAGGTAAGTTTGCCGGACTTGTCCGCGTGCCTGTCGGAGATTCTTTCAAGGAGGTTATCAGAATTGTCTATCAAGGCAACGACAAGGTTGATGTTTCCATCCATTCGCTCTATAAGATTTCTAAGTACAAGCGTTCTGATACAGGCGAACCGCCTCGTCTCTCTACCCTTGGTACTGGAGCGTGGGATCGCCTGAAGGAGAAGGCGAAGAAACGCATCAAGGATATTGCCCGCGACCTTATCAAGCTTTATGCAAAGCGTCGTCATGAGATTGGCTTTGCATTTTCTCCTGACTCATATCTCCAGCATGAGCTTGAGGGCTCTTTCCTCTATGAGGATACGCCCGACCAGATGAAGGCAACGGCAGAGGTGAAGGCTGATATGGAGAGCAAGCGACCAATGGATCGTCTTGTGTGTGGTGATGTGGGCTTCGGAAAGACCGAGGTTGCCGTGCGTGCTGCCTTCAAGGCGGCTTGCGATTCAAAGCAGGTGGCTGTGCTCGTGCCTACCACCGTATTGGCTTTCCAGCATTACCAGACCTTCCGCGACCGTATGGCAAACCTTCCTGTGCGTGTTGATTACCTTACCCGTGCTCGTTCGGCAAAGCATACAAAGCAGATTCTCGCAGATCTTGCCGATGGCAAGATTGATATTCTCGTGGGTACTCATAAGCTGATTGGAAAGTCAGTGAAATGGAAGGACATAGGACTTCTCATCATCGACGAGGAACAGAAATTCGGTGTTTCCACGAAGGAGAAACTTCGTCAGTTGAAGACGAATATTGATACTCTTACGATGTCGGCTACGCCTATCCCTCGCACTCTTCAGTTCTCTCTCATGGGTGCTCGTGACATGAGTATCATGCGCACACCGCCGCCAAACCGCTATCCTATTCAGACAGAGGTTACTACATTCTCTGTCGAGACTATCATAGATGCCATCAATTTCGAGATGTCAAGAAACGGTCAGGTGTATTTCGTGAATGACCGTATCTCTAACCTTGAGGAACTTGGTCGCCTCATTGAGAAGCATATCCCTGATTGCCGTGTGGCAATAGGTCATGGTCGTATGACTCCTGAGAATCTGGAGAAGATCGTGATGGGATTCATGAACCACGACTATGATGTGCTGCTATCAACAACAATCGTGGAGAATGGTATTGACGTGCCTAATGCCAATACTATCATTATTAATGATGCGCACCGCTTCGGGCTCTCTGACCTTCACCAGATGCGTGGTCGTGTGGGCAGAAGCAACCGCAAGGCTTTCTGCTATCTCATGGCACCTCCTCTCTCATATCTCCCAACCGAGTCACGCAGACGACTTGAGGCTCTTGAGACTTTCTCAGACCTTGGTTCTGGCTTCAACCTCGCCATGCAGGATCTCGACATTCGCGGAGCAGGAAACCTTCTCGGTGCTGAGCAGTCGGGATTTATGGAGGATCTTGGCTATGAGACCTATCAGAAGATTCTCTCACAGGCTGTTAATGAGTTGAAGAACGATGAGTTTCAGGATCTCTATGCCGACCAGATGGCAGAGGGCGAGAAATTGTCGGGTGAGGACTTTGTTGATGATTGCAATATCGAATCTGATCGTGAGATGTACTTCTCAGATACATACGTTCCGGGCAGTTCAGAGCGTATGCTTCTATATCGTGAGCTTGACAATATTGAGACGGATGATGACCTCAATGCCTATCGTCAGCGACTGGAGGACAGGTTCGGTCCTGTGCCTTCCGAGGGCGAGGAATTGCTTCAGGTTGTTATGCTCCGTAGGTTAGGCCGTTCACTTGGTTGTGAGAAGATCATCCTCAAGCAGCACCTCATGCAGATGCAGTTCGTGTCTCGTCAGGATAGCGTGTTCTATAAGTCGGAGGTGTTCGGACGAATACTTAACTATGTCGGCTTCCACCCTCGTGTGTGTGTGCTGAAGGAGGTAGGCGGTAAGAACCGTCTTGCGGTCAAGATGATTGATTCTGTAAGCTCAGCCGTTAAGGTGTTGAGGAAGATGAAAAATCCATAATAAATGAAAAATTAACAATTAAAAATGAAAAATACAAGTTACTTTTTCGAGTGAAGAATGTAACCTGTATTTTATGATTTTTCATTTTTCATTTTATAATTTAAATACATGATTGTTCTTTTAACCATTCTCCTATATTTCCTTGTCCTGACTCTCTACAGTCGCTTTGTAACTGGAAGAAAATCAAGCAACGAGGCATTCTTTCGTGGCAATCGCAAGTCACCTTGGTATATGGTGGCATTCGGTATGGTCGGGGCAAGTATCTCTGGCATTACCTTCGTATCAGTTCCGGGCATGGTGATGAAGTCGGGAATGAGCTATCTTCAGACCTGCATAGGATTCATTTTCGGCTATATAGCGGTTGCTTTCATCCTTCTTCCAATCTATTACAAACTGAATCTCACCACAATCTATACGTTTCTTCGTGACAGGGTAGGGCAGAGTGGCTACAAGACTGGCGCTTCGTTCTTCCTTCTTTCAAAAATGACAGGCGCGGCGGCACGTTTCTATGTTGTCTGCATGCTTCTGAATGACTATGTCATAGGTCCTATGTGTCCTTCCGTTAATAGCACCTTGCTGTTCTCCGTCATTGTCCTTGCTATGGTTGCCCTTATCTGGCTCTATACCAAGAGCGGCGGCATTAAGACGCTGGTGTGGACCGATACGCTCCAGACAATTTGTATGTTCACCGCCCTTCTGCTCATCATCTACAACGTGGTCAATTCTCTCGGAATGAGCGTTTCTGATGCTGCTCAGGCTGTTTGGGATTCTCCGATGGGATTGCATACCGTATCTTTCGATTTTGTCAGCATATTGTCAGGCGTTTTTATCGTTATCGTGATGACTGGACTTGATCAGGACATGATGCAGAAGAACCTTACTTGTCGCTCGCTTCGTGATGCGCAGAAGGATATGTGCAGCTATGGTGTGGCTTTCGTTCCTGCCAATCTCCTGTTCCTGTGCCTCGGTGTCCTTCTCGTTCTCTTGACCTCGAAGATGGGGATGGCTTTGCCCTCTTCCGGTGATGACCTGCTCCCTATGTTTGCCGCAACAGGAGTGCTGGGAATGCCTGTTGTCGTGCTCTTCACCATCGGAATCATGGCTGCCTCGTTCTCAAGTGCCGATTCTGCGCTTACCGCCCTCACCACCACCTATTGCGTGGATATTCGTGAGCGTGCTGATGATGAACGCCTTCGTCATCGTGTGCACATCGCTATGGCTGTTGTCTTTGCGCTCTGTATCCTTGCCTTCCGAGCATTCAATTCCACGAGTCTCATTGATGCCATCTACATCATGTGCTCTTACACCTACGGTCCGCTCCTCGGATTGTTTGCCTATGCGCTAACAAACCGGCAACAGCAATCACCCACCCCCCACCACCTAACACCCATCATCTGCATCGCCTCCCCTCTCCTTTGCTATGCTCTTGATACTGTCATCACAAACTACTTCTCATACCATTTTGGCTATGAGCTGCTGATGATAAACGGCGCAATAACCTACTTAGGCCTTTGCTTATTGCGAATTGCTAATAGTAAACGCTCTTTTTCCAGATAATATTTGGAAGTATCAGATATTTTGTTTATTTTTGCAGCAGAAACAAAAACATAGGCTTATGGAACTCGCATTAAAAGGACAATACGATTACTATGTTGCACACGAAGGTGAACTTTTGCAACAGTACCCGGGAAAGCACTTGGTTATATCCGATAACCTTCAAGTCTTTCCATTTGTCAATCCAAAGGATGCATACCGCTTTGGTGTCAAGAACTTTGGTGCAGGTCATTTTATGCTTCATAAATGTGTGCCTGGAAGCCTAAATGTAGTCCATACGGTAAACTGCGCATTCTGATATGGGAAAATTCCAGTTTCATTCAAAAGGAATTTCAGATAGAATAGTTACCCCATGTACTCTTGATGTTTCTGATTATGAAACTTCAATAGAAAAGCCTAAGTCAGAAGAAGTGGTGAAGGCATTATGGGATACGGGTTCTACAGTTACAGTCCTGTCAGAAATATTGGTACAACGATTGGGACTTATACCTTCTGATATATGTCGTGTATCTGGTTGGGATGGAAATCCTATCACCACAAATACATACAATATTGATGTAGTTCTTGGTGAAACTCGCATAGAGTTTGTGAATGCCGTAAGAGGGCCACTAAAAAATATTGATATGATAATAGGAATGGATGTAATCAGTCAAGGTGATTTTCATATTACCCATCCATCCTACACGACAATGCTTGAATTTGAGGTGAAATAATACTAACTTCACGCTCAATCATGGCAATATAATAATATTAACCCTCTAAACTTAAATAACAAGAAACAGAAAGTACTCATTAGAATTAATCAGACGAACGGTAACTTTCCCCTTGTGCGGATTCAGTATCAGATACTGGTATCTGCAAGATAATATTTTTATATTGACAATAATTGATAGTTATGGAAAACATATTCTTAATAAAATGGTATGGCCCATTTGCAAGTCTTGAAGATGTTAAACAATGGGAAAATGAGCAGACTTTCAAGTGTTCTTTATACCTTTTGCATGGCAAAGAAAAATATGCCAAGACCAGTGAGAAGTATTATTGTGGGATGTCAATTCGAAGTGTCAATAAACGTTTATGTGATAAAGGACATCATATTGAAGAAATCCAAGCACGATTAATCTCAATATATGTGGGTTGTTTAGCTCATACAGATAATCCTTCAAAAGAACAGGTAAAACTTGCAGAAAAAGTAATTACTGCAAATTTGACGTATTTTGCAGGGGCGTATAATGTTCTTAATGCTATTAATACTTATTTTCCATGCAAAAATGTATGTGTAATTAATGAATGGTGGAAGAAGGATGGTATGTCAATTTGGCAAAGACAACCAAAGAACTCTCCATCAAATATTATTCCTGATGTTATAGTCTGGCATTACAATTGTAATGGAGGAAATGATTTGTTAGGTTGTAAGAAATCAAGATCGCTTGTAAAATGAAGAGTTTAGTAGATTTATTTCCCATCATCTTTGAAATTCCAAAAGATGATGTGGCTTGGTATGACTCATTGGGTATGTGTGATGATGCTTATTATGAGGAGTTTGAATCGTCTGCAAAAGAGTATGCTATGATGGCGGTAGAAAATCCACATGAATATATGGATGCTGTGGATGCTACTTCGTATAGGTTCGTTTCTGGGGCTTCTTGGTATGCCTGTAACAAGCGGCTATTAGAAAACCTATCTGATGACGATCGCATTAAAGCCATATATATGGCGATTTGTCTTTGGGCAAAAAATCTATGTAAAGGAGTTGAGCCTGATGAAGACTGGAATATTTGTGAAGCAGACACATTTTATTGGAGTGTAAGATCTGATTTTGGGATGGGATTGATAATGGTGAAAGATGGAGAAGAGGAGTATAGGCGCATTGTTAGTAGTACATTCCTTCTGAAGAGGTAAAAGTAAGTACTATTCCTGAATCATATTTATAATCCTGACATTAAGTAATTTATCAATAAACATAAAAGAATATTCATAGGGGCTATATTGTTGCAGTTTTTTTACCCGATAAAACATGCGAAATATTTGTGCGAAATTCTGAAAAAGTTACACTTGTAATCATAACCTTGCGAAATTGCTCTTGTATTCAAGTGTAAGGAGGCAGCAAAAAAATCAGATACATCATGTGTTCTTACACCTACGGTCCGCTCCTCGGATTGTTTGCCTATGCGCTGACAAAACGTCAACAGCTAACACCCACCACCCATCACCTAACCCCTGTCGTCTGCATAGCCTCACCCCTCATCTGCTATGCCCTTGACTATCTCTGCACTACCTACTTCTCCTACCACTTTGGCTATGAACTGCTGATGATCAACGGCGCCTTGACCTATCTCGGTCTTCGTGTGATCAAAGCCTGAGCCCTTATGCCTCCGATGCAGGGAACGGACTTGCAACGGATTTACAACGGTATTACATCGGACCTACTACCTAACACCTATCACCCAACACCCAAAGGCTGGCCGCACGTCCTTCGGTTTGACGAGTGCAAAGTTACAACAAATTTCTTTGGAACGGAAAGAAATGCGTGAGAAAAAGATGTTAGGTTCGAGAAAAGTTTGCTTTGTGCGTGTAATGCGTTGATACACAGACTGATATTTTCGGAATGTAAGCCTATCTAACATATAACCATTAGGTAAAACAGAGACAGGGGGTATGGTATCTATATCCAAAATAATAATATAATATATAATATATTATATATTATATTATTATTTTGAGGTTAGTAGTCGGGAGTGTGTGTCTGTCCCTGTTTTATCTAATGGTTATATGTTAGGTGCCATTCTGAGCCTCCTGTTGGGGGGTACATCTAACATCTCTTGAAAAATGATGGTTTCATGATTGGTTATAAAACACGCTTTTTGTTTGTTTTTACTTACACGTAATACACGATTGGAACGGAATTTCTTTTTATTTCAATGTTTCTTGTATTCTTTTTTCATTATAACGCTGTGGTTTCAACCCACACCGTCTAATGAAAATAAGCATTATCGTTGATTTAAAAATGCCAAAAGGATGCCCCGATTTAGAGCTCCCTTTGTCAATTTACATATTCTTTTTATCTGTTGGAACGAACCTAACATATAATTGTTAGGAAAAATAGGGAGAGGGGGATTGTGTGTTGGCTGCATTCCCAATTTGGGAACGTAGGTCATTTTTGGTGTATTGCAAAACCTGATCCCTGATTCAGGGTACTGGTTTTAATATCTGACGCACTAAAACAGTGCATCAGATTTTTGGTTAGAGCATAATGAAAACAATGGGGGTGGTAAAATGCCACTCCATTGGATAATATCGAAAAATTAAAGATCAGTTAACGTCAGTTCGATGAATTGCTTATATGGTAAACAGCAAGCTGTTTTTTAACTGACAATAATTACCAATCTGCGCAATCTTATTCCAATAATTATCA
>CADCIQ010000055.1 GCA_902801425.1 uncultured Bacteroidales bacterium
CAATCGATGGATTATCGATGGATTATCGATGGACTATCAGCGAAGAATGAACGTACTTGCGACCTTAGTGTTATGGTCATAAAAAGGAAAAAACTTTGCATTTCCTTGGAAATATGAAAGAGTTTTGTTACCTTTGTCGCGTTTTTTTGAAGATATAACTAATAAAATGGTAGATAATAATGAAACGATTACATTTCTTTTTGTTTGTTATGGCAATGGTATTTGCACTTTGTTGTGTAAGTTGTAGTAAAGATGATGATGAAATAACTCCTCCAAATGGTTGGGAAAACGCACGCTATTCATCTTGCAAAATTGATGGTCTTGATTATATTGAGGTTCCTGCGGAAGGTGGAACTTTTGGCTTTCGTTGTAGTGAAAATGTTGCTGTGAAACTGACAGATCATTTTCTTTTTGATGAGAATTGTTTAACTTATACAATAATGGATGATGCCCCCGCTGATTCTACTCACTATAAGAATGATTGGTGTGAGGCAACAATTAAGGGTGATTCGCTGATTCTGAAGTTTAAATCCAATGAGTCTGATTGTCAGCGCAAGGCAAACATTGGCGTTAGATATGGAAATGAGGATGCTTGTTTCCGCTTTGTTCAAAAGACGAAGAAAGGCATAGATTCAAAGCTTGTAGGGGATTGGGTTCTCGATCCTAATGTAGATCTTGGTATGTATTCTCGACGTGGAAGGTTCGGGTATTCATTTCATGATGATGGAACTTGCGTATTGATGTATGACTCTTATGTTAGACCATCAACTGGTTATACGTCTTTTGATCGAAAATATAGTTGGAGTAGTGAAAATATCAATTTTTCTTTTGGTGGATGGGGACTTCCATATGATTGTACTTATGAATTGAATTGTACTTATGAATTGAACGGTGATAAATTGACATTAAAGATTAAAGACGGCGACGCGGAAATTCCTTTTGTTCGCCTTAGCTCGTCTAACGAATCGGCTGCCCCTATGTATGAGTTGAGTGTAACTCCTTCAAAATCGGCTTCTTCTGAGTATATGTTACCTGGAGAGAAATATACTTTGAATTGTAAAAAAATCATGGGAGGAAAAGATTATGTGGTAGATAGTGTATGCGTTCAGAGGGTTACATGTTACCAACAAGGTGATGTCATTACAGATACTCTTTACATAGCCCAAAATATACGTCATGATTTTGCTTTTTCAAAGGAATTTGAGATGCCTGCGAATACAACAAGCGTTTGGTTCAAATTGAATGCTTATTTCACGTTTAAGCGTAGAGATTCTTATGGCAATTTCGTTGACTGGTCTTATTGGAATCATAATGAATTTGACATAAGGAACAAACAGTTTTATCTTGAATATAAAAAGAAATAAAGGCCGCTATATAACATAAATACAGCTCCAATTCAAGTTTATTTTTGAATTGGAGCTGTTGCTTTAATTTTCAATTATCAATTTTCAATTTTCAATTAGCTTTGCCTTTCTCCCAGTCTTGCCATTCCTTGAGAGCTGCTTGCCAGTCGGTGGCACCATTCTCAATGGCTTCCTGTTGCTTGGCTGCCTCATCACGAGCCTTGTCGCGAGCACGCTTAGCCTTCATATCTGCGATAGTGGCATCGTCGAGAATGACGATTGCACCACGCTTGATAGCCTCGTATAGCTCAACATCACCGAAAGCCTTGCCTTGCTCGTTGAAATCGGAAATGTTGAACTCGAAGTTTACGCGCAACTGATGGCGTATCTCCTTTTGCTGAAAACGAGTGCCAGCGTTCTTCTTGCGAAGAAGCATGGCGATTATGTCTATCTCATGCTGAGAAAATTTAGTACGTCCCATTATTTTGTAAATGTAAATTAATATGTTCGAAATGCCCGCTTGCGCTTGTTTTTTTGGAAAGTAAATTGCCAGTAAATTATAATCAGTAAATTAGGAACGACATTCGTCGTAAGGAAATTATTTTTAATTTATTGAATATAATTTACTGAATTAATTTGTTGCCAATTTACTTTCTAAAGAATCAGCATCGCAAGATGCTATTTCTGTGTACAAAGTTACAAAATTTTATCTTAAAGGCTGATGAAATGGCAGAAAAACTTACTTTGTGCTCTAATTTTTCGTAAATATGTATGGAATTGTATTGTTTTCAGATTATTTTTATTATCTTTGTAGCTGAATTAAAGCTGAAATAATTAAGGCCTATTTAATTGCAATGAAAAAGATTTATTTAGCATTGTTGCTCCTTATTGGAGTATCTATCACTAAGGCTGAGAACGGGCATTCATTGTGGCTCAGGATGGCTAAGAATGATGTTCCGGCAACAGTCAAGACCGTTGGGGCAAAGAAATCTGTGGTGGTTGCTACCGCAGCAAACGAGTTAAAACAATACTGGAAGGGTGGACAAGTAATTCTCTCTTTGGCAGGTAATTCTTCCGATGATACTTATACCATCGGGAATGATAATAATGTCATCACCGTAACTTCTTCTACGGAGAACGGACTCCTGTATGGTGCATACGCCTTGCTGAGAATGCAGCAGACGGGTGAACCAGTAAGGACTTTGAGCGATTCTCCGACATCTAATCTCCGCATACTTAACCATTGGGATAATCCAAACGGTACGGTAGAGCGTGGATTCTCAGGTAAGAGTATATTCTGGAAAGAAGGTGGAATGGCAGACCTTGAGATTGTCAAGGAATATGGTCGTGCCTGTGCCTCTATTGGTATCAATGCCACCGTGTTGAACAACGTGAATGCCAAGGCTCTGATGCTTGACACTAAGAAACTCGCTGAGACAAAGCGTATTGCGGATGCTTTGCGTCCTTACGGTATCAGGGTTTTCCTTTCAATCAACTTTGCCACTCCAAAGGTTATCGGTGGTTTGGAAACGGCAGATCCTTTGGATAAGAAGGTAATTGCATGGTGGAACAAGAAGTGTATCGAGATCTATAAGACCATTCCTGACTTTGGCGGTTTTCTCGTAAAGGCAAACTCAGAAGGAGAGCCAGGTCCTATGGATTATGGCAGAAACCATGCCGATGGAGCAAATATGCTTGCCAATGCCCTTAATGTGGGTTATGGCTCGACAAAGCACTCAGCAAACACCCCAAAGCCAATTGTGATGTGGCGTGCATTCGTGTATTCTCCGAAGGGTACGGATAGAGCCTCACAGGCATACGATGAGTTTATGCCACTTGACGGTAAGTTCCGTGAGAACGTAATCATTCAGGTAAAGAACGGTCCTATTGACTTCCAGCCTCGTGAGCCAGTATCACCATTGTTCTTCTCTTTGGAAAAGACTCCTGTGATGCCAGAGTTCCAGATTACTCAGGAATATACAGGTCAGAGCGTTCACACCTGTTTCCTTGCAAGTATGTGGAAGGAGTTCTTTGATACGGTTAAGGGCTATGCCCGTGTAAAGAAATATGATGCCGTGGCTGGTGTTGCCAATGTTGGTGACATGAAGGACTGGTGCGGTTCTGATATGACACAGGTGAACTGGTATGCCTTTGGCAGAATGGCATGGAATGACGCTATCACTCCACAGCAGATTGCAGACGAGTGGCTGAAGCAGACATATACAACGGATAAGGCATTCGTTGAGCCTATGACCGATGTGCTCATGGAGAGTAGGGAAGCGGTGGTAAGATATATGATGCCTCTCGGACTTCATCACATCTTCGCTGGTGGTCATCACTATGGTCCTGAACCTTGGTGTGATCCACAGGGATGGCGTGAGGACTGGAAACCTAAGTACTATCACAAGGCGGACAAGGCAGGTATCGGCTTTGACCGTACAATGGCAGGTTCACAGAATGTAAGACAGTATCCTGATGCTCTCTTCAATATATATAATAATGTAGAGGCTTGTCCTGAGCAGTTGTTGCTTTGGTTCCACCATGTGCCTTGGACTCACAAGATGCACAATGGTGAGACTATGTGGGAGGCTCTTTGCCATACCTATGATCAGGGAGTGCGTCAGGCAGAGGCATTCGCTCGTATCTGGGAGCAGATGAAGCCATACGTGGATGCAGAGCGCTATGAGGCTCAGAAGCTGAACTTTGACCGTCAGGCAAAGGATGCTTGGTGGTGGAGAGATGCTTGCTTGCTGTATTTCCAGCAGTTCTCTGGCATGAAACTGCCTTTGGATTGCCCTGCACCAAAGTATAAGTTTGAGGATTTGCAGAAGTATAACCTGCCAATCGATAACTATACGAGGGCACCATTCGAGAAGCTTCCCTAAAAGACCAACACCGGCCCCTCACCCGTCACGATGTGACACCCTCTCCCCAAGGGGCGAGGGAAAAGTTAGTACTTCAAATCACGACTCTCCGCGAATAAAGGTAATTTCCTCCTCGCCCCTTGGGGAGAGGATGCCCATAGGGCAGGTGAGGGGCCGATGTTGAAAAATAATACGGATTTGTTTCAAATTAATAATTTTTTTGTATATTGCCTTTGCAGATAGGAAAGAAATAATTACCTTTGCAAGAAAATCTATAAATTAAAAAAATAAATACTAAACAATCAAATGACAACAAGTGAATCTAAAGGCTTCTATAAGCTTTCTTGGGCTCAGCGAATCGGTTATGGATCGGGAGACCTTGCACAGAACCTTATCTTTCAGGTAACATGTACTTACCTCACATTCTTCTTTACCGATATCTACGGACTTGATGCAGCTGCCGTTGCGTTGATGTTCACCGTAGGTAATGTCTTGAACGTAATATGGGATCCTATCGTAGGAGCTATCATTGACAAGAGCAATCCTAAGTATGGTAAGTATCGTTCATATTTGCTCTATGTGGGTGTGCCATTGTCAATATCTGCAATTCTCTGTTTCTATGACGGATTCAGACCATCTATAGTCTATGCGTATGTAACATATATCGCTATGACATTGTTGTACACATTTATTAATGTGCCTTATGGTGCATTGAACTCTTCACTCACCCGTGATACAGATGAGATTACCATTCTCACATCGGTTCGTATGTTCATGGCTAACGTAGGTGGATTGGCAGTAAACTCTGGTCTTCCTCTCGTTATTGGACTCTTCGCTATATCAGCAAATGGTGAGTTGCCTAAGGATTCTCATGCTTGGTTCGTAACAATGTCTTTATATGCCATTGTTGGTATGATCCTCCTCGTCTTCTGTTTCACACAATGTAAGGAGCGTGTCGTTATGGACTCAAAGGCTAGTGAGGATGTGAAGATCAGCGACCTCTGGATGGAGTTCAAGGATAACGGTCCTCTCCGTATCATCGCATTTTTCTTCATCACAGCATTCGCAATGATGTCAATCGGTAATGCTGCCGGTGCTTACTTCATCAACAGTAATATGCACGGAACAGCAACAGAGCTTTCTATTTTCATGGCTCTCGGTTCACTTCCTTCATTTATCTTCATGCCACTTGTTCCTGCTATCAAGAAGGCAATCGGTAAGAAGAATATGTTTTACACTTTCCTCGGTTGTGCTATCCTTGGTATGGCAATGCTCTACGTTATTGCAAAGATGGATGAGCCAAGCATGACATGGATATATGTTGCACAGTTTATTAAGTCAACAGGTGTCATCGTTGCAACTGGTTATATGTGGGCTCTTGTTCCTGAGGTTATCTCTTATGGTGAGTGGAAGAGTGGTAAGCGTATCGCTGGTATCGTGAATGCTCTTACAGGTATCTTCTTCAAGGCTGGAATGACACTTGGTGGTATCGTTGCTCCTGCTGTTCTCGCCTATGTACACTATAACAAGGATGTTATCCAGCAGAGTGCGGAAGCAGAAGAGGGTATCCTCTGGCTTGTTTGTGTACTTCCTGCTATACTTCTTGCTCTTGCCATGTTCATCATCTCTCGTTATGAGTTGACTGATGAGAAAATTGACCAGATCAACAAGGAAATTGAGGCAAGAAACAAGTAAGTGAAAAGTGAATAGTGAATAGTGAAGAATTTAAGTTACATTTTATAGTGTAAGGTAAACAAATAATACTAATTTAAATTCTTCACTATTAGTTCTTCACTCTTCACTTTGAATCATATTCTATTCCAAGAACATTTTAAATTAATGAAAAGGCTATTCTTAGCAAGTATCATAGCACTCTCTTCAGCTGGAGCATTCGCACAGAATGCTCCAGGCATGAAGGATGCTTTCAAGGATAAATTCTATATCGGAGGCGCTCTCAACACATGGATGATTGACCAGCGCATTCATTCTGCCCTTAACCCTGTAGAGAAGCACTTCAATTCTATCGTGGCAGAGAACTGCATGAAGTGCGAGGAATTGCAGCCTGTTGAGGGACAGTTCAACTTCAAGTGGGCAGACCAGTTTGTTGACTATGGCGAGGCAAACAATATGTTCATCGTAGGACATTGTCTCGTATGGCACTCACAATGCCCTTCATGGATGTTCCAGGGCAAGTATCGTGTTCCTATGACTAAGGAACTTCTCATCAAGCGTATGCGCGACCATATCCATACTGTTGTTGGTCGCTACAGAGGACGCGTAAAGGGATGGGATGTTGTGAACGAGGCTATCGAGGATGATGGATCATTCCGCAAGTCACAATACTATAACATTATTGGTGAGGAATTCATAGAACTCGCATTCAAGTTCGCTCACGAGGCTGACCCTGATGCAGAACTCTACTACAACGATTACAGCACCCATAAGCCTGCAAAGCGTGAGGCTATTGTGCGTCTTGTGAAGAATCTCAAGGCAAAGGGTTGCCGCATTGATGCAGTAGGTATGCAGTCACACGTTGCTTTCGATACTCCACTTGACGAGTATGAGAAATCAATAGAGGCATTTGCTGCTGCTGGTGTGAAGGTACAGGTAACAGAGCTTGACCTTTCCGTGCTTCCTTGGCCACAACAGGGCATGGGAGCAGCTATCGAGCAGAACTTTGAGTATCGTCAGCAGATAGACCCTTATAGGGATGGTCTTCCTGAGGATGTAGCTCAGAAGCAGGCAGACTTCTATTGCAAGCTATTCGAAATCTATCTTCGTCATGCTGCTGATATGAAGCGTGTCACCTTCTGGGGAGTACTCGACTCAGAGTCATGGAAGAACAACTGGCCTGTTGAGGGACGTGTTGACTATCCGCTTGCTTTCTATGGCGATGGCAAGGAAAAGCCTTTCGTTGAGCAGATAATGCGCATGGCTGATCCAAATATCCTGCCAGCAAAGGCTCCTGCTAAAAAGACAAAGAAAAAGAAGTAAATTAACAATTAATAATTAATAATTAACATGGAAGGAAAATTCTATCTTTGGCCAAAAGACTATATGGCTGACCCATCTGTTCACGTTTGGAACGGAAGAGTGTATATATATCCATCTCACGACTGGGATGCTGGTGTAGGTGATGACGACTCTGGTGCAGAGTATGAGATGAAGGACTATCACGTGTTCTCTACTGACGACCTTGAGGCTGTATGCCGTGGTGAGAAGGAACTCGTGGATCATGGTTGCATCCTTGACCTCAAGGATATTCCTTGGGCAAGCCATCAGCTCTGGGACAATGATGTTCAGGAGAAGGACGGCAAATACTATATGTATTTCCCTGCAAAGGATAAGACTGAGATCTTTCGTACTGGTATTGCTGTGGCAGATAAGCCAGAAGGTCCATTCGTTCCTTTGAAGGATCCAATGCACGGCTCTTACTCAATCGACTATGCTGTGTTCAAGGATGAGGATGGTAAGTACTATTTCTACTTCGGTGGTATCTGGGGCGGTCAGCTTCAGTGGTACAAGGACAACAAGATTTCATTCAACGAGTCAGGTGTTGCAGCTCCACCTCCAGGAGACACAGAGCCTATCGTTCCTGCTAAGAAGTCAGAGACCGATGCACTCCCATCACGTGTAGCTCTTCTTGCTGATGATATGCTTGGTTTCGCAGAGGCACCAAAGCCAGTTATCATTCTCGGTGAGGATGGCAAGCCATTGAAGGCTGACGATCCACATCGTTTCTTCGAGGCTTCTTGGATGCACAAGTACAATGGTAAGTACTATTTCTCTTACTCAACAGGTGACACTCACATGATCTGCTATGCAGTTGGTGACAACCCTTACGGCCCATTCACTTACAAGGGCGTAGTTCTCACTCCTGTAAAGGCAGGTTGGACAACTCACCACTCAATCATTGAGTTCAAGGGTAAGTGGTATCTCTTCCACCACGACTCAGCACCTTCTGGTGGCGTTAACAGTCTCCGTTCTTTGAAGGTTACAGAGCTTCACTATAATGAGGATGGCACTATCCAGACTATTGAAGGATAAACAATAAGTACAAATTGAAAATTACGAATTACTAAGTTCGCATTATTTGCAACAGGTAATTCGTAATTTTTTTTATTCTGTTCAGTGATTATAAAATAAAACGCTGCGCTTCTGTATTAATTGGTGTTTTTTGCATTCGGATGCTATTTTTTTTATGATTTCTTCTGTTTTGTGAATTTATTTTATTAATTTTGCAACCAAACTCATTGCTAAGTCTTTATACCTACATAAGTTTGAAGAGACTCATTTTATCCATAATAAGCATTTTGTTCTTCATGCCATTGTTTGCCGGTGGCAAAAAGGATGTTTTGGTGGTCTGTCCGTTCCCTATGTCGGGGACGTGGGCGCTGAACTCCCTTGAGCCAATACACATGCTTGAGAACACTCGACCAGACCTTAGAATCTGGTCGGCTGTTATGCGTAACTCTTCATTCAGAAGTGAAAGTGAGTATGATGAACAGGCTGCTACTATCTTCAATCACTATTCTGCTAAGAAGCCTGACCTTATCGTGATTTTCGGTCCTGGCAACTATATTCTTGCAGAGGATTTTGACAAGAAATGGCCTGATGTGCCAATGGTGTTGATAGGTGAATTGAGCTATGTATGTACAAAGGCCTATGTGTGTGACTCTGTGCCGAGGATAGCCACGCATAGAACACCAATGAAAAGTCTTGCAAGGGGAAAGAACATGACTTTCATATATTCTCCGGTGTATATGAGTGAGACTATTGACCTGATATGCAAGAATCAGCCATACGTGAAGAATTTCTATTTCATCGCAGGAGAGGAGTTTGTGGCGCGTGAGATAGAACTTAACATGCATAAGGTGGCAAAGGCTATGGGATATAATTTCACGGGCGTTCATCCTCGTGATTATGATTTCCGCAAGCTCTCTACGCTTGCTATGAATTCAAATAAGAATACCACGGCATTCATATACTGCAACTGGCATACGAAGTCGGATGTGCGCGACAATAGTTTACCGTATATAGGTGTAAGGCGTGCGTTGGAGAGGTCCAACCTTATATATAACATCTATTACACGATTATAGATGATGAATGTCAGACGGCTGGTTTCGTGTCATACAACCATGACGAGTTGAAGAACACTCTGCAGAGCATTGTTTGTGCCGTGATAGATCGTGGAGAGGAGCCACGCAACATTCCTTTCGTCACTATCTCAAGAGAGAAGCCTACGGTCAATTATCCTGTGCTTAGCCGATATGGCTTTGACCCTCGTGGGCATGAGCAGGAATGGAACATAGCCAACCTTCCTCCTACTTTCTGGGAGGAATATAGGGTTATGGCATTGTTGCTCGTTGTACTTGCACTTTCGGGTATATCCGTGCTGTTCTTCTTCCTGTACAAGAAACAAAAAGCGTTGTGGGATTCCTCTGAACGATATTATGCACTCGTGAGTAATGCACCTTTCAATTATAACACTTCAAAACTCATATTTGATGAAAATGGTGAGTTGGTGGATATAGAGGTGCTGAAGAGCAATTTCTCATACAAGCAGAACATGAAGATTCTGGATCTGCCTTCTGAAAGACTGGGGCTGATGAAGAAATTCCCAGAGTCGGCTCCTCGCTTTATCCGTCATGTGGCTGATGGCATAAGTCAGAAGAATAAGGCTGTCCGTTTCTCGCATGAGATGAGTGAGTTTGGGCGATTCTATGAGATACTCGTGCTGTTTGGAAGGGAAGAGGACATTGTGCATATATTCTCGCTTGACACCACAGAGCTGATGCGGACGCAGAAAGAGCTTCAGGCGGCAAAGGAGAGGGCTGAGCACTCAGACCAGTTGAAGACGATGTTCGTGCAGAACGTAAGTCATGAGATTCGTACTCCGCTTAATGCCGTTGTGGGTTTCTCTCAGTTGCTATCAATGCCTGACGATGTGGTTTCTCCAGAAGAGAAGGAAGAGTATGTGAAGTATATTCAGAACAATTCTGAACTGCTCATCATGCTTGTTAATGATATTCTCAGTATTGGCGATGTAGAGCGTGGGCAGTTTGTTGTGAGCATTTCTGATGTGAGGGTGAATGATATTTGTCAGCAGTCTATGAGGACGGCTGAGACACGCTTGCCTGGAGGCGTGAACCTATACTATACAAGTGATGTGGATGATGACTATACCATAAAGTCGGATGGACATCGTATTCAGCAGGTGCTCGTAAACTTTCTCACAAATGCGTGCAAACATACGGAGAAGGGCGAGATACATGTTCATACATCATTGTCGGAGAAACCGGGATATATAACTTTCTCCGTGACAGATACTGGTACTGGTGTGCCGGCTGATGAGGCTGAGCATATCTTTGAGCGTTTCACTAAGCTCAACGCTTTCAAGCAGGGTGCAGGACTTGGTCTTAGCATCTGTAAGAATATTGCGACTATCCTTAAGGGCGATGTTCATCTTGACACGTCATACACGAATGGTGCAAGGTTCGTGTTCCAGTTGCCACTTGAATAATTATTAATTACCTATATAAAACAGCCCCTCACCCGTCCTACGGACACCCTCTCCCCAAGTGGCGAGGGGGGGGAAGTTAGTAATAATCCCCTAAAGGGATTTCTTCACAAACGATAAAATGTAACTTGAACCTCGTCCCTTGGGGAGAGGATGCCCATAGGGCAGGTGAGGGGCTAAATGTTGTAAAAATATATGAAGATACAGTTAAATAACATCCTTCCTATTGGTAAGGCTTGCTTATGTTTTTCTCTTGCGATGATGGCAGCAAGTGCCACGGCGCAGAATGTTTCAACAATCAAACAGGCAGGTAATATCATTCCTGCAACAGACGGTAATATTCAGTATGTTGGTCGTGTAAGCTTCCGCAATCCACAATCGCCTTCTTTCACATTCCCAGGCGTACAGATTCGTGCTGCCTTCACAGGTACATCATTAAAGATGATAGCCAAGCCGAAGAGTGGTTATTTCATGGTGCGCATAGACGGTAGTAAGGCTTTCAAGGTGGGATTCAACGCAGAGCGTGACTCTGTGGTTTCTCTTGCTGCTGCTCTTCCAGAAGGGCGACATGAGGTGAACGCTATGTATGTTACAGAGGGCTATGAGCGCATTGGCGAATTCCGTGGTTTCATACTTGATGAGAATGCGAAGATGCTTGAGGCTCCTGCTATGCCAGAGAGGAAGATTGAGTTCATTGGTAATTCAATCACTTGCGGATATGGAGTAGAGGACACGGATCGTGCTGATCATTTTCAGGATGAGACTTGTAACCATTACTATACATACGCAAACCTGACGGCGCAGGCCCTTGGTGCTATTCATCAGGTGGTGGCTCGTAGTGGTATAGGTGTGTATCGTTGCTATGACGGTCCTGTTACGGGTGATTCTATCAATATGAACACCGAATATACGCATACCCTTCTCTATGACAAGACAGAGAACTGGGATTTCTCACGCTATACTCCACAACTTGTTTGCATCAACCTCGGAACTAATGATACAAGTACCAAGGGTGCAGATCCAAAGCTTTTGAAGCAGGGATATGTAAATCTCGTAAAGCAGGTGCGTGATCATTATCCAAAGGCAAAGATTGTGCTTCTTAGTGGTTCTATGATGGGAGATGATGCTCTCATTCTTGCCAAAAAGACTATGGATGAGGTTATGAATGAAGCACATAAGAAAGGTGACAAGGAGATTTATCGCTTTGACATGAGTTTCCAGACAGGTGATCTTGGATATGGTGCAGATTGGCATCCGAGTGTGGCACAACATCAGAAAATGGCTTCTGAGCTGATTCCGTTCTTGAAGAAGTTGATGAATTGGTAAGAATGGCCCCTCACCCGTCCTACGGACACCCTCTCCCCAAGGGGCGAGGGGGATGTTTGTAATAATCCTTATAAGCGAAAAAATGTAACTTTTTCCTCGCCCCTTGGGGAGAGGATGCCCGTAGGGCAGGTGAGGGGCTGGTGTTTGGTCTTATTATGAAAAAAGCAATAATCATGGGTGCCACCTCCGGCATGGGGCGTGGTATAGCCCTCGGTCTTCTTGCTGAAGGATATACTATTGGTGTGTGTGGTCGTCGCAAGGAGGCACTTGACGAGATAAAGACTATTGCACCCGAAAAGGTGTTTACCAAGGTAATTGATGTGACGAAGGAAGAAGCCCCTTCGTTGCTTATGCAGCTAATTGAAGAGATGGGTGGTATGGATCTGTATTTCCATAGCTCAGGCTTCGGAAAGCAGAATATGAACCTTGATCTGCCCATAGAATGCCTGACAGTTCTTACTAATAGTTACGGATTCACTCAGATGGTGGTTACCGCCTTCAACTATTTCAAGACGGAGAAACGCTCAGGAAGGATTGCCGTGATATCAAGTGTTGCTGGCACAAAGGGACTTGGTTCTGCACCTTCATACTCGGCAACTAAGCGCTTTGACTGGATCTATATAGAGGCTCTTGCACAACTTGCACACATGCAGAAACTTGACATCAAGTTTACTGACATCAGACCAGGATTCGTTGCTACGGACTTTATAGCCGGTGACAAATATCCAATGACTATGCCGACTGATTATGTTGTCAGGCATGTTCTGAATGCTGTAAGGAAAGGCAAGCGTAAGGTCATTATTGACTGGAAGTATAGAATTCTTTGTTTCTTTTGGAGGCTTATACCTTCATTTGTTTGGGAAAGAATGAACATTCATAATTGATTATACTTCAAAAGTCATATTGTTTTTTACTCAACGGATTGTTTCTTAAAGAATGTAAAAAAGTATATAAAAAAGTTGGAGATGTGGATAAAAAATCGTATCTTTGCATATCTTTTTTTAAGAAAATAACTTTTTTCGTTAAACCTGACAGAAAAGGTTTTTCGTCTAACGTAACAATTTTAAAACATTTTTATGAGACACTCGCTTTTGACAATATTCTTGGCAATTATGTCAATAACTGCCTTTGGGCAGACTCAGATTAACCCTAAAGACTATCGTTTCATGGTCTTGCAGATGCCTAAGTTGGATATGCAGTTCCCTGAAAACCGTGAGATTCCAGCAGAAAATAACACGTTCTATGCTCTTTCATACGATGATACGAATAATACTGCATTCGTATATAATGACTATGTATGTGGATATTATGAGGTGCCAACTGCAATGAGGGCAGGTTTCAAGACTGGTGCTCGTAACCTTCAGGCTGAGAATCCTGATGAATACTGGAAACTTGTTAAGCAGGTTATGGATGAGGTGACAGCTAACTGGAAGAAAAAGACAGGTGCTTCTGCCGCTGCTCCAGCCACAGCTACAGCTCCTACTGCATCTACCGAGAATACCGCAGCTCAGGCAGCTCCAAAAGTTGTTGCTTCTGATGATCCTAACTATGTATATGATACTGCTGATGTTATGCCATCGTTCCTTGGCGGTCCAAAGGCTTTGACAACATATCTTGTGAAGAACACCAGATATCCAGAATCAGCTATGAAGGCTGGTCATCAGGGTAGGGTGCTATGCAGTTTTATCGTAGAGACTGATGGTACTATTTCTGATATCAAGGTCGTGAAGAAGGTTTGGCCTTCACTTGAAGTTGAGGCAAAGCGTGTTGTAGGAAATATGCCAAAGTGGGTTCCTGCCATGATTGATGAAAAGACCGTGCGTTGCAGAGTCACATTGCCAGTTGTTTTCCGTATTAAGAAATAAAGAACTTCGTTATTACATATAGATAATAAAAACAGGCTTGCACATTGTGCAAGCCTGTTTTGTTTAACGTGCCTTCGATGATAAGGCAAGCAGCAAGCTGCTTTTAACTGACAATAATTTCCAATCTTACCAATCTTCTTCCAATAAGAAACAGGGCTTGCGCCCTATAATGTTTTTGGAAAGGATTCCGCGTAGCGCCTGAGCTTTGCGAAGAAATTATAAGTAAATTAACGTGAGTTCGATGAAATTAAACGCTGCGCTTGGCTACATTAATTATCCGTGAATTCCCACAAATTATTCATTAATTTTTTCTTCTTTCATTATAAATTCATGAAAAATTCGTGGCAATTAATGATAAATTCGTGTTGCCCCACGCAGTGGATTTTGCAGCTTGCTGCCATATCGGTAATACTTCGAGCTCACGTTAAATTAGGCCAGTAAATTAGTTTACTGATATAATTTACTGCTCATTTACTTTCCAAATTCAATTATCAATTCTCAATTTTCAATTGATTGTCGTCTCCAACGACAATCTTCGCTTCTCCGCCTTTCTTCAGCTTGCCGAAGAGAATCTCTTCCATAAGCATAGGCGTGAGATATTGTTGAATGGCTCTATCCATTTCGCGAGCACCATATTGCTTGGTGAATCCCTTGGTAAGAAGAAATTCGTGAGCCTGTGGAGCAAGTGTCATAGTCACGTTCTTGGCAGCAAGACGCTGTGAGAGCTGACGAAGTTTCTTGTCGAGAATCAAAGATGCCATAGTCTTGTCCATTTCGTTGAACACGACAGTACCAGACAGACGGTTTAGGAACTCAGGCTTGAAAGTCTTCTTCACGGTGTCAAGCATAGCCTGTCCCTTGCTAAGACCACCACCGAAGCCGATACCTGCCTGTCCTGCAAACTGTGCACCTGCATTTGATGTCATGATAAGAATCACGTTGCGGAAATCAGCCTTATTGCCTTTGTTATCGGTAAGGCGAGCGTAATCCATAACCTGAAGAAGAATGTTATAGATATCCGAATGAGCCTTCTCTATCTCATCAAGTAGAAGAACACAATTAGGAGTTTTGCGGATAGCATCAGTCAACAGACCGCCTTCTTCATAGCCCACATATCCAGCAGGAGAGCCTATGAGCTTAGAGATTGTATGCTTCTCTGTATATTCACTCATATCAAAGCGTATGAGTTCAATGCCAAGTTCACGAGCCAATACCTTGCAGACCTCAGTCTTACCTACACCCGTAGGACCAACAAAGAGGAGTGAGGCGATAGGCTTGTCTGGATCCATAAGTCCAGCCTTTGACATCATAACGGCACGCACTACATTCTTGATAGCCTCATCTTGACCGTAGATATCTCCGCTTATGCGTTTGTCAAGATCCTTGAGGTCATCGTTATTCTCGCTTGCAAGGGCATTTGCATCAATGCGACAAACCTCAACGAGTATTTTCTTTATGATATCCTTATTAACTTTCTGATAGCGTGCAGCCTTTGGCTCTCCACTCTTGTTGAGGAACGGATTCTGTTGCAGATATGCACCTGCCTCGTCGATGATATCAATAGCCTTATCAGGAAGGAAACGGTCGCAGATACGGGCATCACTCTGTTCAATGGCATATTTCACAGCCTCCTCATCATATTTCACACCGTGGTGCTTCTCGTAGATAGGGAGTAGGGCAGAGATAATCTGTATAGTCTCATCTACTGAAGGTTCCTTGATGTCAATCTGACCGAATCTGCGTGCTATAGCCTTGTGCTTGCCAAACGATTTGTTATAGTCCTGATATGTGGTAGAGCCGATAAAGCGGATGCTGCCGTCCTCAAGATAAGGTTTCAGCATTTCAGCGGCATTCATGGAAGTATTGCCACCGCCTGTATCGCAAATTGTGTGAATCTCATCAATATAGAGGATGACATTGCCTTTTGCCTTGGCACCGTCAAGCACTTCCTTCACGCGTCTCTCAAATTCTCCATGATAGCTTGCTCCTGCAACAAGAGAAGCCATATCCATACCATATATAACCTTGTTGGAAATGGATTCTGGCACATCACCTTCATCTATCATCTTTGCAAGACCATAAATGAGGGCAGTCTTACCCACACCAGGTTCACCTATGAAGATTGGGTTATTCTTGTCCTTACGGCAAAGTAAGCGTATAGTATGTTCAAGTTCCTTCTGTCGCCCGATAAGAGGCTTCCTGTTTACATATTCCTCGCTTATGCAAGTGAGATACTGCTCCCAAAGCTCTTTCTTCTGCTGGGGCTGGCTCTGGGATTCTGCCTGCTTATGAATCTCCATTGACTGCAATGAGCCGAGTAAACGATTTGCACTTGCCATGAGTTTATCGTATATGGCTGTGCCAGAGAGATCCACCTTCTTTCCGTTGATATAAGCCTCGGCATGAACCTGTGGCTTATGAGTTTCCGCTATCTCATTCTGCGTTTCATCCTCAACAAACTCAGTTTCATCTGTTTCCTCATATTGATTATAGAAGAGGTCTATGTTCTTAAACCAGTCTTTCTTGAAGGTGATATATTTATTCAGTATATACTGTGCCATGCTATGCTTAAGGTCATTAAGCATAAGCATCACTTCGAGGATAGTGCCATGCTGCAAAGTGTCTGCGGTTATCTCCTTCTGTCCGAGATTCTTTATATGCTCTTTGGTCTTGGAAATTGCAAATTTCTGCATACGCTGAACAATCTCATTGAGATTTGTTGACAGCATAGGGATGTATTCCTCATCATCGGGAACGGCATCAATACTTATAATATATCCGAAAAGTTCATTGTGCATTTCTTCTATATCAACATCGGCAGTCTCACAGAACGACATAAATGCCGCTTGATAGGAAATGGCATAGAGAAGGTGCTCAGGAGTAATGAATTCTGAGCGGAACTTAGTAGCATCATCCAGAGCAACCTGAAGTGCTCTATTTAGGCTTTCGGTGAAATAGTTGGTTTCAATATCGTATATAGGGTGTATCATCTTGTTTCTTCGATTGTAAGTTGTAATGGGAAATTGTTTGCTTTAGCGAGATTCATGGTGTAGTTTGCTTTGCTTTGGGCTATATCTTGGGAATAAGTGCCTACTATTGCGCTTCCTTCATTATGAATCTTTAGCATTATTGTTTCTGCATCTTGTTCGCTTTTTCTGAAAATCTTCACGAGTACATAGACTACGAAGTCCATGGTAGTAACATCATCATTATGCATGATGACATTATACATTGGCGGTTCTTTTATCTTGAACTGTGTATGTTTGCTATGGCTTATCTTTATATGTGTACTCATGTCTTTTTTCGTTTATAGTGCAAATATAGATAAATTAATCGAAAAAAAAAAGATTTTTCCTGTTTTTTATTCTTTATTTGTGAAATAATTACAATTTGTAAGTGTAATTTTACATTTTATTCAATTTTTGCTCGATTTTTTGTCGTAAAAAGAGAAAGAAGAAAGAGTAAAGAGTAATGTTGATATATTGTGAGCCTTAGCAACTCCATTTATTCTATCAACATTACTCTTTACCCTTTCTGCTATCTACTATCCTTTTACTCCTCTTCTATATAGACGTGAATTTATATTAAATCGCAATCTTAACGCCGAGAGAGAAGAAAGTATCATCGTAAGCATGATCATCTTCATTAATCCACTGATATTTCACATCCATGAATCCAGCGCATTTCTTGCTAAAGTCGTACTTAAGACCGCAACCTATGTTTACTCCTAAGTTTGCCTTGCCGTCGTAATATTTATCATCGTGAGGGTGATGATGAGGATGGTGAGCACAAACATGGTCATCCCTGAGGTTTGCATAGCAGAGAACACCACCAGCGATAGGGTAGAGTGTGAAGTTCTTGCCGAGGTCTATGTTATAATGGAAATCAGCTTCAAAGTCGATATGAGTACCGCAATCCCAGAAATAGAGGTTTGCACTTGGTGAGAACTCAAAATCATTACCGAGATCCACGGTTATACCAGCACCGACACCAAAGTCGCTACGGAAGTTACTTTTGAAATCTACACTTTCTATCTGTGCCTTGGCAACAAATGCCACAGCGCAAAGAATCATAGATAAAATGATCTTTTTCATAATTGCTTTTGTTGTAATGTTATAACTTTGTTATCTTAAATACCGTATATCTAACGCAACTAATCGGCAATTATTGAAATTCAATCAGTTAAAATAGATGAAGAAAAATTACGAATTACTAATTAACGTGAGTTCGACGAATTAGCTTTTGCTGTCGCATAACATTAATATAGGACATTAATGAAACATTAATTGTGACATTAATTAGCCTT
>CADCIQ010000056.1 GCA_902801425.1 uncultured Bacteroidales bacterium
TATTCTGCTAATTTTCAGATAAATCAGATAAATCCGCTTCCCTTTAATTTATCGAACTTGCGTTTGGAAAATTTGCTTTCGCCATCTAAAAAAAACAGAATAAAACCAATTAAAACAGATAAAAACAATAAAATAAACAGAAAATGTTTTACTTTGTTTTCTTTTGTTTTTATTGGTTTTTCTAAATGGCGAAAGCAACTTATTATTAACTAAACGCGAAGGCGCAAAGGAGAGTAAGTGAAAAATGCTTTGCGGCTTTGCGTTTTAACATATTAGCTCACGTTAGGAATAATAAGGGAAACGGATTTTTCTGATAGCTGGCGCAGTATATATTTGCGCGATTTATTTCAGATAAATCAGATAAATCCGCTTCCCTTTAATTTATCGAACTTGCGTTTGGAAAATTTGCTTTCGCCATCTAAAAAAACAGGAGAAAACAAATAAAAACATAGAAAAACAATAAACAGAAAAATGTTTTCTTTTGTTTTCTTTTGTTTTTATTGGTTTTTCTAAATGGCGAAAGCAACTTATATTAACTAAACGCGAAGGCGCAAAGGGGAGTAAATGATATTAACTCGCGTTAAAAATAATAAGGAAACGGATTTATCTGATTTATCTGATAGCTGGCGCAGTATAATTTGAGTGGTTAATTTCAGATAAATCAGATAAATCCGTTTCCCTTATTTTTTTCAATAGTTCTAAGTTTTTCTTTGTGTCTTTGCGTTTTTTGTTTATAATTTTCAGAGTTGAATTTTCTGGCCATCGTCGCTAATTTTCTTGAAAAATCCCAAGCACCGCAAGGTGCATTTATTAGGGCATATTTTTCCCAAGTTGCGTTTTTTTTTTAGAATTAAACGCCAAACACGTACACACAGCAAAAATAGCGTTGTAAGAATCTGTGTCTTAGATAGTTCAGGGCATGTATATGTTGAACAAACACGTACACGCTCTTAAATTATTGGTAATCAGTATGTTTATAGGCGTTTTTACCGGGCGTGTATATGTTTGGCGTTTAATTCTAAAAAAAAATCGCACTTGTAATCCCGACATTGCAAATTGCCCATATTTCCCTCACCGTATTTCCTACTTTGCACTTCCACTCGTACATCGCTAATGCGTGTAGGTCTAAATGGGACTTGCACCGACTTTGGTACGGACTTGAAGCGGATTTGAAGCGGATTTGGAGCGAAGGAGAAGGGAAACGGATTTATCTGATAGTTGGCTCACTAATGTTTTGTGCGATTAATTTCAGATAAATCAGATAAATCCGCTTCCCTTTAATTTATCGAACTTGCGTTTGGAAAATTTGCTTTCGCCATCTAAAAAAACAGAATAAAACCAATTAAAACAGATAAAAACAATAAAATAAACAGAAAATGTTTTCTTTTGTTTTCTTTTGTTTTTATTGGTTTTTCTAAATGGCGAAAGCAACTTATATTAACTAAACGCGAAGGCGCAAAGGGGAGTAAATGTCACGTTAAAAAATAATGCGACTCAACTTTCGGGAGTTTATAAGACTCAACCAAGTCCGATGATAATACCATTATATTACCATTATAATACCATTATATTACCATAATAATACCATAATATTACCATTAACTATGGTATTTTAATGGTATTTATATGGTATCTTAATGGTATTTATATGGTATTTACATAGGAGACAAAGCGGAGGCACAACGGATATGCCCCACACTTTCAACCTCATAAGACATTAAGTTTTTTATTGTTTTTGTCTTGTACATATTGTTGTTTACGTATGAATAAAATAATTTACGATTAAATTCACGGATAATTCACGTGTATTTACGTTCGCCGAAGGCAAAAATTAAGGGGGATTGAGTAGTTATTATCCCCCCTCGATATGTTAAAATTTGCGTTTCTGATGAAAAAAGTTGCCTAAAATTGCATAAAAAAGAAAAAAAATGTTATCTTTGCATTTTGATAGGCAGGATGTAAGTAATTGTGTCCGTGCACTAAAACCATTATTTCCAAGAGAACCATCTAAAACCGCAACGATATGACTAACATCATTGAAAACAAATATATACACTTATCTCAGCATTCCCTCTTCACAAGAACATTTGCTGAAATACTCCTTACACTTACCCTCTTGATCGGGGGAAGCGGAAGCGTGTGGGCATTTGATGATTTCGAGATAGACCTGATGCAGACCAGTCCTACAGTTCCCGCTGGTGTTACTGTAACTAATGACGGATCTCATGGGCCATATTACCATACAGGAGGTCATGGTTGGTGCTGGTATGTATTCAAATTCACAACAAATGAGTCTGTCAAGATTACAATGCAAAAGTGCTACTATGGCAATAGTGCATGTGTAAAGGATGCAGAAGGTACAGTCTTGGCAGAGCTTGATACAAAACAAAGTGAAAATAATTGTACTGGTGAGGTTTCATGGATTTATAAGCATGAAGGATCTGTAGCAAAGGATATATATGTTCATTGCGGAGAGTATTGTCATTATGTGAAGGTTGAATCTCTCAAGCCATTTATCGGAGAACTCTCTTTTGTTACTGGTGGTAATGCGAATTCTCTTATATCTTCTTGGTCAACGTCAACAGAAACAACTTCTGGCATAGCCTTTGAAGCTGATGGAACAACTCCTAAGATAGAGAGTTCATTTCCTGTCGTAGCAATTAAGGCGAAGTATCATAGTGCAGATTATGGTCTTGCGCTTAGTTCTTCAATGTCTTTTTATGTGGCTGGTTCTGTTAAGATTTCGTTGGGAATGACAGATTATAGTACAAATGCGGTTATATCAAATTCCAATGACAATGAACAGGGAGAAGTGGCGCTGAAATCTACTGGAACTAAATATACTAATGGAAGTAATGTAATAGCAGAATATATATATACTGGTGAACCTGGTTATATCACGATAACAGGCTGTTCTTATATGCCTTATATAAAAGTCGAGGAAGCTCCGATTTCGAAGAAAAAAGTCGTAAATGCTGGCTTTAATGCTACATGGAATTGGACAACAATGACACCGTCACAGTTGAATGATGATTTCGAAAATACATCAAAATGGCTGTCGTCAAATGTAGAAGGCGTAAAAATGTATGTTGATGCTAAAAATGGAAGGTATCGCCAGAATGGTAGTAATAGTGTGCAATTAAAAAATGGAACAAAACTCCTTATTCCAGTTTACGATATAGGGGATAAGATCAAGGTTACTGGTTATCCTGACCATACAAATTATGTTGTTCATGGTAATACATATACAAATAATGAAGAGCAGGAAATATCAGTAAATGAAACTGATGTAAAACAAGGATATATAGTTGTCGCATCTGAGATAGCGAACAATGACTGCTATCTTTATAAGATAGAACTAGTTCATCCAGCTACAGGAACTGATCCTGCTTTGGCTGTAACTGGACCTCTGGATAAGGTGGAACTCTATCCTCTTGCTCTTACTCAGACCGCAACTATTCATCTTTCTGGTTTAAATTTAGGTACTCCAACAACTAATACCATAGCTTTGGAGTCTGCTGTAGATGGAATGTCCTTGTCTGCTTCAAGTGCAACGATTACTGATGGTGTGGTAAATCAAGATATTACTCTGACTTATACAAGGCCAGAGAATGTTGCCGTGACAGAAGCAACGGTTAATGTTGTCGTGACAATCGACGATATTGTAAGAACTATTCCAATAACATATAGTGCTATGACTACCAAGATTGCGACTACAACTGTTGATGGTGACAGAACGTGGACTTGGAGCGACATAGGTAAGCAGAATATAGATTTGCGTGCACTTACTGGCGATAATAATTTTGCTAGTAAATGGACTTGTTTTGCCAATCTATATCCTTGGTATAATGAAAATGAGGATTTCCATGCCACAGACTTGGAGTTTGCATCAAATTATCCTATTTATACAAGTAATGGATGGGTGTTCCATGGCAATAAGATTCGTTTTACTACAACCGTTCCTGGTAGGGTGAAGATTAGTAGTTTTACTTCTGGTAGTAGCTCAACGCAAGAGATAACTATAAATGGTACATCTGTTGGATCTGCAGTGGGTTATACTCCAAATACAAACGGTGTATGGGTTGATGTTTCTGCCGGAGTTGTAAATATTGAAGGTTCTGGTGATGTGAGAATATATGAGATCGTTTTTGAGAAGAAATCTGCGGATGTTCCATATACTGCAATCTGGAGTTGGTATGAGAACAAGCCGTCAGATATTGATACGTCACCTCAAACTATTCAAGGAACTACAGGGACTATAAATTCAACCGTGAGTGGAATAAGATTGATGGTTGATGCTACTGATTCAAAGGCGGAAGTAAACGGTAATCACATGTACTTCAATCCTGGTTGTAAATTCAGAGTTCCTGTCAAGGCTGCTGGTGATAAGATATCTTTTTATTTTCACGAATATCAAAGTACTTATCAATATCTTAAAGCTCATGGTACTGCGATGACAGGTCAGAACTGTAGTTATATTGCAACCGCGGAAGATGCTGCTAATGAGTATGTTGAGTTTGTTGCAGATGGTAAAGTTGTATATATTCATACAATCTCCGTCAAGCATAAGACTCCATTCCAAGACTTTGAGATTGACCTGAAAACTGCAACTCCAGAACTCCCGGCTGGAGTGACACAAATTTCATATCCTCAGAATACTGCTGTTTTTCATAGTGTGGAAGATCCTTCTCATGGTTGGCGTTGGTATGCCATTGAGTTTGATGTGGATGGTCCTGTTGAAATATCTGTGGGAGGCTGTCAACATATTACTGATGGTAGTACAGCTTATCTTGAAAATGAGTCAGGAAAAATAGCTGATATAAATAACAAGAAGGTGGGGTGCTCAGGTACTGCTAATTATCTCTATGAGGGTGGTGCTGCTACTCTTAGGCTTTATTGTGGTCAATACTGTCCAAGTATTAAGGTGGAGGCTGTAGAGATTCCTGAGACTCGTACATTCACAGATTTCACGATAGACTTCTCTAAGGATTGGGCTAATGGAACATCAATAGCAGAAGGTACTACATATTATGTAACTGCTACATCTAATGGTGTGCCTACTACTACCACGACTAAACCAGAAAACTATCTTGCTACTTTCAAGGGAAAATACCATAGTTCTACATACGGAATCTATGGAACTCCGACATTCAAAATTCCTGTTGATGGTGCTGTAAGAATCACATACGGATGTAATGATGCTGGTGGAGATGTGACTATTACGAATGCAAAGGGGAAGACTATTGCTACGTTGAATACACATGATTCAAGTGGTAAATGGGATAATACCAATAATGCAGATAGGATACAGTCTATTGTCTATAACAGTAAGCTTGCAACAACACTTACACTTACTGGTGGTGGATATGTTCCGTATATCAAGGTAGAGCAGATAGAGTATATCTCATCATGCAAAGTCACATATTATGATACTGATGGAACAACTAAGCTCGGAGAGGAAACCGTGGAAGGTGGAAGTACCTTGACTTATGCGTATGGAGAGAATGATGTGACCATTGGAACAGGAAAGAAGTTCATTGGCTGGTTCGATGCTGCAAGTATGGGAAAAAAGGTGGCAGAAGGCACTACCATTTCTAAGGACATCAGCCTCTATGCCATAGCCATAGATGTTGAGACACTTGGAAATAACTATACATGGAACCTGATAGACCCGGGATTTGATACTGCAGACCATGAACTTATTTCAACTGTTGGCGGTCATTATCATAATGATCATGGATGGATCTTCGGTAGCGGAGAGAAAATTCAGGTTCAGGTGGATGGAAAGGTGACTCTTGGCTTTGAGGTATGTAACTATTCAAATAGTCAGGATATAATCGTGTCTGACGGAAACGGTTTCTCACAGACCATTAGCCATACGCGTAGTAATGACGAAAGTGCATGTACCGAAGCGTCTGTATCGTATAGTGGTACTGGAACATTGACCATAACATTTGGTGGTACTGCATATATACATAATGTAAGCGTTGAGTACCTGACGGTTACTGACGAAGATATTGCCGCTACTGCTCCTTACGATGCAGAGGTAAGCACCGCGGCAGAGCTTCTCTATGCCCTTGGCAAGGCTTCTGGTGCAGCTCGCTATAAGATATTACTGAGAAATGGAGTCTATAATCTCGGTACTGCCTATAACACTCAGGTAAGAAACAAAACCTCTCTCATAGGCGAGAGCCGTGACGGCGTTATCATTCAGAATCATCCTGTGGAAGAGGGCATCTGGAACTCAGCAACATTGGTGACAGGTTCAGAGGTCGTTATGCAGAATCTCACGCTGCAATGTGTGGTTACAGAAGACGGTGGGGCAGAGCGTGGTACAGCTCTCTATGACAATGGAGCTAATAATTCATATAAGAATATCCGTCTGCTTGGCCGTCAGGATACATACTATTCTCACGAGCCTGCAAACTCATATTTTGAGGATTGTGAGATACATGGCACCGTGGACTTCATCTGTGGTTATGGTAATGCGTGGTTCGAAAAATGTAATATCCTTATAGAAAACAGAAGTAGTGCCGTAATCGTTGCTCCGAGAAACAGCATCAGCAGTCCGTATGCAAGCAATTATAAGGGCTATACTTTCAACAACTGCATTATCGACAATGCAGAAGGTGCTGATATGGACGGAAAGTATTATCTCGGTCGTGGCTGGGAAGGAACTCCAAAGAGTGTCTTTGCCAACTGTACTTATAATATATCTTATAAAGGAACTGATGGATATGATAGAGATAACTGGGCTAATGGTGGTGCATCCATAAAGAATAACGTAGGCATGACCAAGCAGGATGCTGCCTTGACAAATGTGAGTGACGTGATGGGATCTTCCGTCGTTTCACTATCGGCTCAGCCTGCTGCTCCTACTAATGTTAGGCATGAGGGAAACAACCTTACGTGGACCGCCGTGGCTGGCATTAGCAAGTATGCCGTATATCATGGCACTACGCTTATAGGTGTTGCTGAGACCAATTCGTTCACCATCCCTGAATCTTCTGGCGCAAAGGGAATACGCAGGAATGCCCCTGCAAGCGACAGGTATTACGTTGCATCAATCTCAAGTGATGGTGTGATGAGTGAAATGGCAAGCGAATATGAGTTCAAGGGCTTTGTCCTCGATCTCACTAAGAATCCTGTCGGAGATCTTCCTGAAGGTGTGACACAGATTTCATATTCTCAGAATGGCGTAAGCTATAAAGATGTTCAGCATGGCTGGTGCTGGTATGCCGTCCAGTTTGCCGTGGATGGACCTGTTGATATCTATGTAGGTGGCTGCCAACATATAGAAAATCTTGACTATGTGGCTTATCTCACGGATGGCTCAGGAACAAAGATAGCTGACTTGGACAATAAGACTGCTGGCTGTAATGGCTATGCAGTATATCACTATACTGGTCCGGCAGGTACGCTGAAGCTCTATTGCGGTCAGTATTGTCCGGCTATCAGGGTTGCGAGAGCCGACAAGGAAAGCGCAGAATTTACGGCTTCATGGGACTGGACAAAGCGACCTGAAGCCTTGGACAGAACTATAGATAGCACTATTGGCTGGTTGCAGTCAGACGAGCCTGATGTGGATATGTTTGTAGCCGCTGCGAGTGGAAAACTTGCGGTGAATGGTGATAACGCCCAGTTCAATAGTGGCACGGAACTATATGTTCCTGTATATGGCTTGAATGATAAACTGACAGTTATCGGCTATCCTGGAAGCACGGCTTTCAGTGTTCATGGCGTTTCCTATACAACTGATGCCACGAATATTGAGGTTACTCAGGCTGATGTGGATCGGGGATATATCTCGATTCTTGCTACGAATGATAAATATCTAAAGACGGTGACTCTTGAGCATAGACCTTATGTACGTACCTTCGAGGACTTCAAGATAGACTTCCGCTCTGATCCTTATACAGTACTGCCTGATAGTCATACGCTGCCTGCTAATGTCGGGACTGTGGGTGGTAGTTTTTATGATGCTCAGCATGGTTACTCTAATGTTACGTTCACCGTGGCTGTTGACGGTCCTGTTCAGTTCACTATCGGAGGATGTCAATATTCTGACCATGCAACGGTCAGCGTTGACGGAGGCACCCCGATAGAGATTGACACAAAGGCTGCAGGTTGTGATAATGGTTTCGGTACATACACTAAGTCCGCAACTTATAAATACAACTCAAAGTCCCCGGCTACTCTCACTTTCAATCTTGGAAAATACTGTCCGTACTTCTTTGCCGAGGCGTGTGAATACTCAGAGGCATACAACATAGAGTATTATGATACTGATGGTACTACCTTGATAGGACAGGAAGAAGTTGCATCTGGTTCACCATTGGTTTATAAGTATGACGTAGGCAATGTTACCGTTGCTGAAGGTAAGGCATTCCGTGGTTGGTGTGACAAGAAGGGATTGAAGGTGCCTGAAGGTACTCCTGTCAATGCTGATATGAAACTGTATGCCAAGGCTACCGACATTGAGGTGACTTCTGCGGGAGCAACCTTCAACTATGATTTCAGAGAGGCAAACTTCTATATGGAAGACCATGAGCTTATTTCTTCTGTCGGTGGTGTGTATAATGATGGTAAGCATGGCTGGAAATTCATTGCCGATGAGGGCTTCTCCGTTCAGGTGGCAGGAAATGCAAAGGTAATTGTAAGCCGCTGTATGCATAGTAATGCTTCTAAGTTTACTGTCACGACTGACAATGGCGGTACGGTTTCTCCAAATAAGTTCAACGCGAATGTGGCTAATGACGGTGAAACGGCAATTATAGAATACGAAGGTCCTGCTGCTACGCTTACCTTTACCACCGATGGTGTATGCTATGTTCACAATGTGCAGGTTATCAACGATGGTGCCGTGTCTATAAAGTTTGCTGAAACTAAGGACAAGGCTACTATCTATAACAACGATGTGGAAGCCACAGTCTATTATACCCTCGATGGCTCTACGCCTACAACGACTAACTACGCGGAGATGTTCACGGGTGCCTCTCAAGAGGTAAGCGTGAAGGATAGCTGGGTAAAGGCTATCAGCGTAAAGAATGGTGTGGAATCTTCGGTAGTGGAGCAGTTTTGTCGCAGTACGTTTGCCGGCTTCTCATGGGACTTCTCCACTGGTAGTCAGCTTCTTGGCTCTCAGAAATCAGACTTTGTGACAGGCGTGATAATCGACGATAAGGGAGAGATACACCTTGTGCCTGAAGGCGACAGATCATCGTCTATCGACATCAAGACTCAGTGGCATGATCCACAGCATGGATATTTGGGTATTCTTGCCACCGTGCCTGTTGACGGTCCGGTAATCGTGACTATCGGAAACTGTCAATATAACACAGGGACAAAGTTCACGATTACTGCATCCAATGGTCAGAGCTGGGATCTTTTTCCTGCCGATAACTGTTATCATGAAGACAGAAGCAACAACTTTGTCCGCCTTGAATACATCGGCGGGCCTACCGTCCTTACCATCAAGAGTGAGCCTGGCAAGGATCTCTACGTTCCTTACCTCTCCGTGGTCGATGCCAATACCGCCAAGGTTAAGTTCGTGAACAAATATCCTAAGACACTTCGTGGTACTGTGCCTGAAGAGACTGAGGTAAACGAGGCGCATCAGGCATTCATTCCTTACAACAACACTCTCTATCGTGAGGGATGGACTGTTACAGGCTGGGAGGATTCTGAGACAGGCGACAAATATGAGCTTGGCAGAAACTACACGTTCTATCAGCCTACAACCCTATATCCTATCATGACGCTGAATGAGAAGGAAGTTACCGATACTGACCATCCTCTCACCGTGACATGGCCGTTCGATCTGCTTGACGGTGCGCCAGTCATCAAGCTCCACGATTCCAACTCCGACCCTCTCACCATGACATACGTTCAGGGTGTGGATGTGGAAGGCTCGCTTGTTGACGTTCCTCTCGTGATGAATGCTACGCTGGGTAAGGTTGACAACCGTGATCCGCGTGTCAATGCCCTTGGTAACGGTACTCATGATTCGCCTGCCGAGAAGGGAGGACAGATCAATAATGATGTCGTGCTCACCATTCCTGCCGTATATGGAATGAGCATTACCCTCAATGCCTCTAACAAGGTGGAGGAGGACAGATACGGAAACTCAACCACGCATTTCGGCTCTGCCGAGAGTGATGCCGTCATCAAGCTGCGTGAGGGCGAAACCGTTCTTCCTGACGAGGGCATTGTCACAAATAATGGCAAGAGCATCACGTTTACCTATACTGGCGATTCTCCTACCATCGACCTGTGGGTGCAGAAGGCAAGTTCGGCTACGAGCTGGGGATTCTTCACCAATCTCAGCGTGACCTATCCTGTACTGCCTAACGTCGTCGTTACCAATGTGATAGACAATGCCGACCTTGTGAACTTCCCTCACGAGACTGCTGACAAGGCTGGAGAGGCTACCGTTGAGCTGAAGACGGCTGCCGCTTCACATACCAATACTGGCAACCGATTCAAGGTGGGCGATGTCGTGAAATTGACGGCATCTGCCGAATACGGCTATGTGTTCTCTGGTTTCCGCAAGAGGGTAGAGGAGGACGATCCTGTGGTTATTTCCACCTCTGCCGATCCTGCCGACTTCACCGTTCCTGCCGAGGGTGGTATCACCACTATAGAGGCTGTCTTCACCCGTAAGGAACTTACCAAGATTACCGTGAGCTCTGCCGATCTTTCCAAAGGTACGGTAAGCCTTACTCCTAAGTATGACCGTTTCTACAATCAGCAGGAGAATGGCGTGATAGCCTACTATGAGCCTACCACCTTGGTAACCGCCCATGCGCAGGCTACCAAGGACTATGTAATCGACAAATGGGTTGACGGCTCTGTCGAAACAGCGAATCAGAACGTATTGACCTTTATGGCTTCAGAGGAAAAGAATATCGTGGCTCACTTCAAGCTGGGTGAGAAGGGTACCGTGATATTCGACATCACGGGTAAGGGCGTATGGGATACCCCTGACCCTAACACATTCAATAGTGCCGTGAGTATTGCCCCAGAGACGCAGACAAACGTGCGCTCGTTCTATATACCGAATTATTATACCTTCTTCAACAATCAGCACACCCTGACCCATTGGGTTGATGATAGTGGCAATATATACTCGCTGGGCACATACGGCTCATTCACTACTGAAGGCGAGACGATAACGCTGCACCCCGTATTCGAACATAACATTGCCGACAAGGAGAACCGTACACGAGGTGATGAGCTGTACTGGGACTTCCGCACGCAGAACCTCGCACAGGCAATAGACATCGAAGAGCATAAAAAGAACTTCTTCTGGACGAGCAAGGTGTCTGTGGAGGTTATCGAGGATGGTGTCAGGCGTGACCATACCCGTGACGTGGCTCTGTGGATTCACACCAATGAGGAGGGCTTCGTGCGCAACAATGACATAGAGGACTGGTTCGCTTTCGGTCCTGGAACGACCATCGACCTACCGTCTTGTGCAGGAGCTACGATCAAGATGTATTGCTTCTCTGAGATTACCTCTACCACCTTCGACGGACACATACCTGTAATCGACGAGCAGGCAACGCGAGAACTGCGCGAGAAGGGCGAGCCGGGATATATCTACACCTACACTACGTCTAATCCGCTGCCTCGTGTAACCATAGCCATCGGCGACGACTACAGCTACTACCGTTGGATAAAGTGTTACTCTCTTCCTGCCAATATGATGGAGCTCCACATGAGTGTGGACGATGACAGCCACGGAGAGATAACGGATATCAGGGGACGTATAGAGAACGAGGCAAAGGAACTTGCCGATGGTGGCTTCGCCTTCCTGCAAGGTAACCGCGTGTATGTTTCCTTCAAGCGTAACTATGGTTATGACCTTGACCGTATCGTGGATATTGACCGAAGGGATGATGAAGGTAATCTGTTCCCTGTAGTCCTGATAGAGAGAGGTGCCGACGGATCCATCAGCGGCGTAAAGATGGCTCAGAAGGAAGGCAATATACTGGAGAATGCCGTGCTGCAGGCAGACGGCTCATGGCTGGGTACTGTATTCACCTTCATTGAACATCCGGGCACAGGTGGAGAGCGCGATTCATACGAGCTGCAGTTCGAGATTACATCACACCGTAACATGGAGGTGCGTTTCGTTGAGAGGCCTACCTATTATATTACGTACAACGTGGGTGAGTTTGCCACGGGTATTGCTCCGTCAGCTCAGTGGGTTGAGCCTGGCGATAAGTTCGTCATTCCTGGCAACAACACCCTCTACTACGAAGGGCATACCCTGAAGGCTTGGAGAGATGCCGATGACAATCTGTATCCTATCGGTACGGAGCAAACGGCCCCTGCCCACGATCTCCGTCTGTTCCCTGTGTTCTATCCTAATACCTTCTCACCTTTCGAACTTACTGCCGATACAAAGGTGACATGGTACTTCACCCGTAAGGATAATGCCCCTAACATCGTTTACGAGCGTTCATCAGGCATACTTGTCGCACAACTTCATAAGGATGATGATTTCATCGACATGAAGATTGACCTCAACGCCTCTGAATGGCTCGACGAGCAGGGAAACTACATAATGGAGAACGGTAATGTGGTTGCCGGTAAGTTCAACAACACAGCTTACAACGACCGTTGCCAGATAAACGAGCACTCTGTCATAACCTTCCCTGCCATTACCGGATGTGAGATAGAACTTGAGGCTCTCGAAACGCTGCCAAGCCACGTTACGATTGCCGGTCAGGTTCCTACGCCTGGCATGACTATCACCCATACCTATGAATATGGATGCACCGACCACACCATCTTCTTCCGAGACAATGGCGATCCTACTGCAACATACAACACATGGTGCAGCGCCTTGTCTATCACCTACAAGCCGCTGGCTGCAAGTCTGCCAGAGCTGGCTTCTGTCACATATAGCGGAAACAGTATCACCCCCGAGCAGCTTGCAACCCTTAAATCTGCCGGCGAGGTAGAGATTGCGTTCACCGTGGGCGACAATGACGACTTCCCGCAGGTAGTGGCAACTGCCAACAATGGCGTTACCGAGGTGACACAGGCAAACCTTGCCGAACGTAATGCCGTCATCAAGCTCTATACCAACGGTGGCGTGATCGTAGATGACTATACCATCAGGTTCAAGACCATCGTCACCTCTCCTCCTGTGCTGCTGGGCAGTCCGAGCATTTATGTCAATACTACGGGCTATAATGCCTCTGTACCTCCTCTGGAGCAGCCAGTCAACGGCACTATAAGCATTGCCTTCAACCGCACCATGGAGGCTATACCTGCTTCTGCCAACCTCCGTCTCACCAAGGATGGGGTGGCTCAGGGCGTGGCTCTTGTTGCCGATCAGGATGCAACGCTCGTGTTCCGCTACTGGAATCTCGACGTTGATACGGAATACACACTTACCATTCCTGCCGGTATGCTGAAGGATGTATATGGTGGCACATACAATAGCAACATCATCGTTACCTTCCGCACGGCTGAGACCGTAATCCCTGTGGAGCATCGCCGTTTCAACTGGATTGTTGGTGTTGACGGAACGCTCCTTGAGGGTATCAATGCTGCCAATAATGCCTCTGGTCTCCAGCGCTTCTATATCTTCGTGCCTGACGGTACCTACCAGCTTGAGGGTAACGAGAAACTTCTTATCAAGAACGAGGATCTTGCCAACGACCCTTCCACTCTCTATGATGAGGAAGGCACATACCGCGCGGATCTGATTGATGTTGAGTTTGAGAATGCCAAGACGTGCCTCAAGCGTCCCAACGTGTCACTCATCGGACAGAGCGAGACAGGCACCCAGATATTCAACAGGCCTGTAATCGAGGGTATCGACTATACGGCTACCCTCCAGCTCAAGGCTTCGGCTACGGATTTCTACGCTCAGGATCTCACCCTTGAGAACCGCTTCGACTATCGCAAGTCTATGGAGAATCCGCTGAACCTTGCTGCCCGTGCCGTGGCTTTCCAGGGACAAGGCGACCGCACCATTATGAAGAATGTGTCGCTTCTCAGCTATCAGGATACCTATTACGCAAGCAACCAGGAGACCAATGCCGAGGAGTTCTGTGCATATTTCGAAAACTGTTCGGTTGCCGGCGTAGTTGACTGGGTTTGCGGTGGCGGTAACCAGTGGTGGGAGAAGTGTGACATCATACACCGTGACCGTGCCGGTAATAACTTCGCTGCTCCTCACACCAATACCAACCAGAAATGGGGCATGGTGTTCAACGACTGTGTCATAAGGCCGGAGGTTGAGAGAAGCTCAATTCGCTACATGACCGACTACGACTGGACGCTGGCTCGTCCGTGGGGTGTCGCTCCTAACCAGTCACCTGCCTGCACGTTCCTCAACAATACCGTCATCCTTCCTCCTAAGGAGACGGGATGGGGCGTGATGTATGGCGGTATGATCCTGCGTTTCCATGAGTACAAGACAAAGGATGCCAGCGGTAACCTCCTCTCTCTTGCCAACCGTTCTCTTGCAGCCTGTGCTCCTGCTGCGGGTTCTGATGACTATATCCTCTCTGATGCCGAGGCTGCTACATATAATGTGAACGATGTGCTGGGATTCGATCCTACGGCATATACCGCACAGCGTGAGCCTGTCACCGTCACGGGCATTGAGGATGGCGTGCTTGAGTGGTCGCCAAGTCTCGACGGCATGGATCTCTGCTACTTCATCTTCAAGAAGGATGCAGATGGTAACTGGAAGTACTATGCCAACGTGGCTGAGCCTCGTCTCGACTTCAACACCTTCGGTAGCGACATCCGCGACGGTATCTACATGATCCGTACGGCAAACCAACGTGGCGGTCTCGGAGCTCCGTCTGTGGAGATTCAGTATGATGAGGTGGAGCATTACGACCTCGTTGTCACGGAGGTGGGTACTACACCGACAATGGGCTGGTCAACCATCTGCCTTCCTAATGATGCCAAGGTGCCTGCCGGAGATATATATGTATATTCCGCTGTAAGCATCGACGATAACATCGTAACCCTGAAGCGTGTGGACTACATCACCGCTAATCATGGCTATGTGGTATATGCTGCGGCTGGCACCCATACCTTCCTCGGCTCTTCTCACAATGCTATGGATACCCCTAACTACGGCTATGCCCATGATTCATATCTCAGCGGCAACCCTACCGATGCCAAGGTATCTGCCAGCACCACCAACTGCTACACGCTTGCCTATAAGCCTGCCGTGGCTGGTATCGGCTTCTACAGATACACAGGCTCATGGCTCAATCCGCACAGGGCTTATCTCGATGTCGAGGTGTTCAAGCAGTATAACACCTCTTCCAATGATGAGAACAACACCCTAAGCAAGGCGTACAGCAATGGTATTCGTTTCGTCTTTGCCCCGGATGATGCCACCGACATTCCTCTCCAGGATCTTAATGCCATTATCTCCCATCATTCCGATGTTATCTACGACCTCTCCGGCAGTCGTGTCCTCACCCCGCTCCCAGGTCGTATCTACATCACCAACGGCACCAAGGTCCTTCGAAAGTAGCAGCTCGTCCGAAAATACGTATCGCGCCAGCTATCAGATAAATCAGATAAATCCGTTTCCCTTTTTTTCGTCGAGCTCACGTTAAATTATTGTTCTTTCGAAAGTGGCGGTTCTATGTAAACAGCAGGGGCCATCCCCTGCTGTTTTGTCATCGCTCTATCATCGTTCTGGCATCGTTCCCCATCCAGCATTCCTCCGCCATCGTTCCCCCGCTGCTCCCATCTTTTTCTTATGAGCCGAGTTCGGCTCATAAGAAGGAGTTCGCCTTCCCCATTCTCGAGAGCCATCTTTGGCTCTCGCCCCTCGAAAAAGTGCCAAAAATACACTCAAAAATTGTGTGCGATAACGTGTAAAACACGCACAATTAATCATTTATCCCGCATTCTCCCCAAAAACGAGCACAACCCTCCCAGTTTTCGCCCAAAAACACCCCAAAATCACCTTTTTTTTGCGTTTTTCTTTGAAAATACCGAAATTTTAACATTTTTTTCTTGTATTTTAGAAAATAAATACTTAAATTTGCAAAACAAAAAACAACAAAAAAATAAATTATTAATCCTTAAAAAATACCAAATATGAATGATGCAGATAGTCAGAAGACATAGACGCTCTCTAATACTTACATTAATGCTATTCGTATTTGTAAGTGTATATAGTCAGTCCAATGACTCCGCTCGTTATAATAAATATCCATACATATTTATATTAGACGAGAATCAGGAACCAAGCATCACCGACGAGCAGTTCTACAAAGTAGCACTCAAGGTCATATATCCTATCAACGTCTTCACGCTCGACACCTCACAAGAAGAGCTAAAGCAGTTCGTACAGGATGTCATACCAAAGATAAACACAGACAGCCTAAAGCCTCACGCCATCATGGTAAGAGGATCGGCATCACCAGAAGGTCCATATCGATGGAACCAGACATTGGGCAAAAGAAGAACAGCCCAGGCATTTAATTACATAAATCGACACTTGAAGTTTCCAGAAGAGCAAACCACGATAAACAGCACTCCAGAAAACTATCAGATGCTTCTCTTTCTCATGAAAGAAGCCAATGATCCAAGTTACGACCTCGTCAAGTCACTCGTCGACAAGTACTATGAGGCAGGATTGTTAAGTGAGCTGAAGCTTCATCTCAAGCGAATCGACGGAGGCAAGCTTTGGAACAGGCTCTACAAGCGTTACTATCCAGAGTTGCGTATGGCTCGCATTGTTCTCTTCTTCAAGAAGAAGCCACAGCCATCTCAGCCGTATGTGGCAGAGCCGCCTTTGGCTCCCCCCTCTCAGCCATCTTTGGCTGAGCCGTCCTTGGCTCACCCCGACAGCATCGCCATCGAGTTCCTCCCTGACACAGAGCCAATCCCTCTCTTCAGCGGCATGAATCTCTCTCAGCAGCCTGTCTATGATGAAGTACCGTATGTCCCGGTTCGCCTCTATCGCCGACACATCCTCGGCATAAGGACCAACCTCCTCTACGACTTCTTCTATCTACCGGGGCACTACTGGGCACCAAGTCCCAACATCCAGTTGGAGTACTACCCGCTCACAGGACACTTCACAGCCAACCTCGGCTTCACCTGCCCATACTGGCACCATTGGAGCCGACAGCAGTTCTGGCAGATCAGAGACTACGTACTCGAAGGCCGCTACTATTTCCAGGGATTCGGACGTTTCATAGGTCCTTACGTCTCCGCCTATGTCCATAATAATATATATGGTATAGGCCTAAGCAAGACAAAGGGCTGGGAAGGCGAAGGCCTCGGCTGTGGAGCCATCTTTGGCTACACAATGCCTATCAGTAAGAACCGTCGCTGGCGACTGGAGTTCAGCCTTGGGTTCGGCTACTACCGCACCAAGTACGACCCATATGTCTATGGCAATCCGAAGTCATCTTTCGAAGACGGGCTCTACTATTACGACTACCTCGGAAAGAAAGAGAACTTCAAGGAACGCAACCATGTTTTTTCATGGTTAGGCCCGACAAACATCGGAGTGCATCTCACCTACGACCTGCTCTACCGCCGCATCCAGAAGAAAGGCGTAAGCTTCAATCGTTCGGAGCTGTACCAAAGAAGGAAAGGAGGCGCCGATGAATAGCAAAAACAACAACCGCCATCTTTGGCGCAAAAGTAACCGCCGTCCTTGGCGCTCCGCCCATTGGGTATCGGTACTCTTCGTCTTGCAGCTCTCGCTCTTCTCTTGCACCATAGAGCCACCGCTCCACTTCCCTGACGAGGGAGCCGACATCGATATGATGCTACCGGAAGTAAACCTCGACCTCGACGTCCTCTGGGACTACTCCCTGGTCATCGATGAGGAGCACAACGAGTACTACGACTCCACCTACAAATGGCGCGATGAATGGTACTATGGATGGGACAGTCAAGACAACGCGATCTTTGGAACATGGGATATCGTCAACCCGGAAGTGTTCAACATCCGACGCTACTACACAGGCGCTGATGCAAAAGGCAGACACAACTCGCCTAACGAGCACCAGATTGAGGGAAGAAGGCTAAAGGCACGCTACAACTTCGGCTACTATGACATCCTTGCCTGGAACGAGGTGCAGACCATCGATGGAGTACAGTCACTCCACTTCGATGAATCCTCCACCTACGAATACATCACCTGCTACACCAACGCAGGAATGACACCGGCTCGCCACTCGCCAAAGCATCAGTACGCATACTACCAGCCAGAGTTCCTCTTCGGAGGCTATTACGAAGACCTATATGTCTCTCGCAACCCAGCCGACTACGACGGCTACGACGAGGAAAGGAACATCTACTACAAGAACGCACGTATGCAACTCCTGCCTCGCACCTACATCTACCTCACGCAGATCATCCTCCACAACAACCGAGGACGAGTAGCAGGAGTAGAAGGAACAGCCAACCTCTCAGGCATGGCACGACAGACCAACCTCAACACAGGCTATACCTCTGATGATGAGGTCTCTGTCAACTTCTACCAGAGAATGAAAAAACACCTCTCAAAGAACGGGGAAGACGTTGACATCATCGGCGGACGCCTCTTCACCTTCGGTCTCTGCAACCTGAATCCGAGTCGCGCCACACGCGCCTCTGCAAGTGACAGTAAGGTAAGCAACTTCCTCGATGTGAACATGTACTTCAACAACGGACTCGACACCACCTACGTATTCGACGTAACCTCACAGGTGAAGCGACGCTACAAGGGCGGAATCCTAACCGTCGAACTCGATGTTGACACCATCAAGATCCCGTCAAGAAAAACAGGCTCCGGTTTCGATGCCGTAGTGAAGGACTACGACACCCTGACCTACGAGATCCCGATGTAAAAACAGCCGTCAAGCAGCCGAGTTCGGCTGCGGCTGCCCGGCATCCCAGTTCGGCTGCGGCTCAGCCTCTCCCCCCGCCCTCCCCCGTAGGGAGGGAGCCGGAAGGCGAAAGGGATGGCAACACTCGCCGAGCCCTGCTCATGGGCGAAGCCGTCTTTGGCTAAGCCCACCCTCTCACTCTGTAAGGCTTGCATTTATTTCCCAATTGCAGCTACTGTATATGTCAAATCCTCCACAGATAGCGATACTATCTAAAAGTTCCCCCTTGGGGGCTAGGGGGCTTCTAAATTGCAACAATAAATACATAAATATAATTATTAACACTTTAAAACCCATTTAAACAAGGCACAGAAAGAAAAAGAAACTTACACTCATTCCCGCTGACCACGGTCAGCCCAATGACTATCATCCAGAAGGAATAGTCATCCCCCCCTTCCTTTACCGAGGAACACACAGACTGTAAGGACACTAATTGCAACAAGAAAGTGCCGATTTCGGCACCCCAGTCGTCTTTGGCTTTCCAGCCGTCTTTGGCTTCCCAGCCATCTTTGGCTTCCCAGCCGTCTTTGGCTTCCCAGCCGTCTTTGGCTTCCCAGCCGTCTTTGGCTTCCCAGCCATCTTTGGCTTCCCAGCCGTCTTTGGCTTCCCAGCCGTCTTTGGCTTTCCAGCCATCTTTGGCTCTTCAGCCGAGTTCTGCCTCCCAGTCACCACCCTCGTAAAAAGGAACACAATCAACATTAATAACAAACCACAAAAACATTCTATTATGAAAACTTCTAATTATCTAATCGCTCTCGCAGCTCTCACATCCTTCACTTTCGTGAGCTGCTCAGATAATGATTTCTTGGGCAATAGCTCAGGACCAGAGATCGCACAGCAAGGTAATGGTGAGATAACATTTGGTGCTCAGGGCTCAAAGGTAACTCGTGGTGAGAACTTGATAGGCGCAGAGGCTGCTGAGAAGCTTGGCTATCAGTTTATGGTATATGGCTATAAGGCAGGTGCAAATCACGCTGAGACTGAGAATAGCTTTGTGACTACAAGCAACAATGGAGGTCAGGTGACTACGGATCAGGACGTTGCAGGTAATCCAAATCTTTCTGCTGTGTTCCCATTCTATCGTATCAACTATGTTGAGGGATCTGCTTATACAACAGAGACTAATTCCCATTCTTGGGAGTATGTCGGAAGCGGTGACAAGTATGTTACTAATCCTGTTGGTGTAAATGGTGCTGAGGCTGCCGAGCCAGTAAACCAGTCCATCAAATATTGGGATTGGACTGCTAAACACTATGACTATCTCGCGTGGGCAATCAAGGATCCTAATGCGGCAACTATGGAAGCCCTCCGTACTGATAATACTGCAAACAATCTTACCTTTATTGCAAGTAGTCCTGATGATCTTGCCAACATTTATGTTGCAAATCGTGTGACTATAGAGAATACTGCAGATCCAAAGGGGCATGAAAAGCAGAATTATACTACTGCGGATGCTAATAAGTATGGAAACTATGTTCTTTTCCAGTTCCGCAACCTTGCTTGTAAGGTTCGTCTTGCTATCTATGAGACAATCACAGGTTATTCTGTAAGTGACGTTCATTTCTATTATAATGGAACAAATAGAATGAATGATGCTCAGGAGGCGGGTGCAGACGAGCATACTGCTGTTCTCTATGGTGGTGATAATAGTATTATTCGTAGTGGTACTGTTGGCGTAAACTATAAGCCTTATTATAATCTCAATGATGCAGATGCAACCAACGATCAAAAGGTAAATAGTAACGTTGCTTATGCTACAACAACAGCAAACGAGACAGGTTCTTTTATCTCATTCAAAGAGTTCGTAGGTGCAGAAAAGCCAGAATATAAAGAGAATGCTGATGGTAAGTATATTGGTCGTTCAAGCAATACTGCTACCTATGCAACTGGTACTGAGGACTTCAACTATGTTTATGCTTTCCCAAGTGCTACGGGTGCTCTTAACTTGAAGGTTGACTACACTCTTACTGCTATTGATGGTTCAGGCGAGACTATTCGCGTAACTGGTGCAAATGCTACAGTTCCTGCAGGCTTCACAACTTGGCTTGCAAACTATGCTTACACATATATCTTTAAGATTAGTCAGAACACAAACGGTTCTACTGGCCAAGATGTTGTAGGTCTTTATCCTATTACATTCGATGCTCTTGTAGTAGATATGGACGAGAAGGTTCAGGAGACTATTACATCTGTATCACGTGAGGGTTCTATCACTACTTATCAGAAGGGTAAGGTTGTTACTGAGAATGATGAGTATGTTGTTAAGGCCGACATTACTGATGCTACTAAGAAAGAACCAATCTCTATCGTATGTATGGGTGGCGTTGCATTAACAGCTGGTACGAATTTCAATCTCTATGTTGTTAATAATCATGGTAATGAGGCTCTCACAGAGGAGTCTGTAGCTAACTTTGCTAACAATGGTGTTGTTCTCACAAAGCTGTCAGCTGGCACATTTAGCAGAGATGCAAACACACTCAAGGTGACACGTACTGGTGACTATGCAATCAGAGATGCTTATGCAGGTGCAGATGGTAATGATATCACTGTTGGAACTAATATGGTAGCTGATTTCGAGCCTATTGCTGGTTACACATACGTAGCAGAGTACATTAATGGTGGTGTTAGTAGCTATAAGATTATAAAGATTGCTACAAAGCCTGCATCTGCTATTGCTTACACATATGCACTTAGTGCAGCTCCAACCATTACTGTAGGCGATGCAGCTGGTGCCACATTCACTCTTACAGGCTCTACAAGTTCTTATGGTGCAGACAGAGAGGTACTTGGTGCAGCGAAGGCATTCCCTTACATTAAAGGCGTGAAGATAACTCCTGCTACTACAGGTAATTCTTATACCGTAACTGCAACTTCTGATGCGTTGGCAGCAGATGTAACTTCTAACACATTTAATCTTGATGTAACTGGTGCAACTATTTCAAATAAGACCCTTACGGTAAAGGGTTATAGCCTTACAGATGCAAGCATTGCTCCTGGTACAAGTGGTGAAGTTATATTGACATCTGGTTCTTCTATACCATCTGGTATTGCAGTTGGCGATTTCGTTAATGAAAATGCAAATGTAGCTCCTTCTGTAGTTACAGCAGGTGGTGCAGTTACTGTCGGTGTTGCAGCTAAGACTCCTGCAGGTACTTATAAGGTGAAATATCAGAATGCTGAGGCTGATATTACTGTAGTTCCTTATAAGATTGTTGTAGCAAATTCTATAATTAATGCACCTACAGGTAATACAACAATAATTACATTGAGTAACACTATAGCTGGTGCATCAAGTAATAAGACTATCACAGTAACAGGTGAGTCAGGTATTGCAAGTGCAGCATCTTATACAACAAATACAGATGAAGGTGCAACTTCTCATACCGCAACATTTACTGCAGCAACTAATGCTAAGTCTGGTATTGTAACTCTTTCACACGATGCAGCTTCTTGCACAGTTGAGGTGACAAACTTCCGCATTAAGGCTTCAAAAGCTATCAAGCATGACAAGTCTGGTCTTGACCTTGGCGATGCTAATGCTAATGTAATAGCAAGTGGTGCAACAAGTATCACAGCGGGTAAGATTTATGTTTGCTTCACAAAGGATGCAGAATATGCAGATGATTCAACAGATGGTCGTCAGTCTGTAAAGCTTGGTGTAACAGGAGAAGGTGCAGCAATCAAGGCTGTAGGTAGCACAGGTCTGTATGAACTTACACTTGCAACTAGTGGTACTACAACTGTTACTTATACCTACAAGGGCGTGACATTCACTCTTTGGTCAGGTTCTAAGTAAGCACGTTTGAACTAATCTCTCTCGGTTATTCAATAACTGATAACTAATCACTTCCCCCATCACCTCCTCGGTGGTGGGGGATTTTTATGTTTTTCTTCTTCATTGTTCCTCCCTTCTTCCTCCTATGCTCCTTCGCTCTACTTCCGTACCAAAGTCGGTGCAAAGTCGGTGAAGCTTCGATTTAATAGCGAAGCTTCATCGAGTTTGGTACGGAGGATCATTGGAGGCACATCGTTTTCATCATTCCATTACCACTTCCTCTTTATACCCCTCTCGCAATTTTCCCCCAAACATTTGGCTGTTTCATAGAAATTGTGTATCTTTGCAGACAGAAACTAAAATACATAGAATTATGACAACCATAGCATTAAATGGCCTTTGGGCTTATATTCAGACTTTGAATCTTAGCAAGCGTAATAGAAAATGGCTTGCCGAGAAACTTATGGGATGCGACGATAAGGTTGCGGATGATACGGAGTATATCAATTCCTCTCCTGCTATGCTTGATGTCATAGAGAAAGGAAGAAAGGAAATTGCAGAGGGAAATGTAGAGACGATAGCTGTGGATGACCTATGGAAATAGTTTTGCTTGAACAGGCTAGGAAAGATCGTGACTACTGGAAAAAGTCAGGTAATACGAAAATACAGAATCGTATCTCTGCATTACTCAAAGATATTTTGCAGCACCCTTTTACAGGCATAGGAAAACCAGAACCATTGAAGCACAATCTTAAAGGTTTGTGGTCAAGAAGAATCAACGATGAACATAGGCTTGTGTATCAGGTTTCTGATGGTATGATCTATGTCTATGTGTTGTCAATGAGGTTTCACTATAAGTAGCTGTTATATCCCATCCCTCTCAATTTCACCCCAAACATTTGGCTGTTTCCCGGAAATTGTGTATCTTTGCACCCAGATAATACAAAAAGAAAGGAGATAATTATGTTAAGAGAACCGATTATAATAGAAAATCCTTCTGCGGGAACTCTAAAGATTATTGAGATCTTAAAGGAAAATAAAAGAAATCTCATCAAGCAAATGCATGAGCAGAGAGATCTTGCTATTGATATAACGAAAGGATGAAATTCTCAATTTCATTACATACACCTAATGGTGATAGGTATTTGGTTTGCGTGTCTCCACTTATAGAGCAATTAAGACGTGAACTTGAACTTCCTGAAGAAAACATCGAGGTTTGTCAGATTGTGCTTGACAGGGAGAGAGGAGATAATGCAACAGATATAAATATTTTGTCACAGATAACAGACTTTGTAGCAAAGGTGTTGTTGGCAAATGATAACATCATATTGTATTATGTGTGTGATGATATAAATGAGATTCCTAACTGTAACCATAATATTCCGTCGCAAGAATATAGAAGCAGATTATTTTCTTCTATGTTTGATAGATATGTACGAAATCATAATATCACAGATATAATTAATGTGCCGGTTATTATCAAGGATGCTGTAGGGAACAAGCAGTATGTTCATATCATATCTGATCAAAAACATGATGTGTCGGTAAAAGTAATTGTTGATTTCGTCATAGAAGGATTTGCTGTTGGTAAGTGAATGATAGGTTAATTGTGTATCTTTGCACCAGGAAAGGTTTATAATCATAATATCGTTTAATATGAGAGCAAACATAAATCATAGATCGACAACTTTTTATTGGAATCAAGTTAAGGATTTAAGTCCAGAGATGAAGCTTGATTTGATTAGTCGTTTGAGCCAGTCAATTGTAGTCAATATTGCTGTTCCACAGAAGAAGACTACTCTTGATGACTGTTTTGCTGCTTGGAGTACTCATGATAATGAGTATTCTGATGATATGTTGCTGCATGACATAGATTCCGTGTGTGCAGAAAAAGATGATTTTATCAAGGAATTCATTTAATTATGACGTGATACTTACTTGATACAAATATCTTGATTCATCATCAGCGTGGATTCTTTAATATCTTTCAGAATATCTGAAAGAACATGATATTTCAATTGATGATTGCTATGTATCAGAAATAACGGCAATAGAGATTAAGGTTGGTGAGCAGATATTAAAACGGAAGGGATATAAGTTTAGTGTGAAATCGGATGATCTTCTTTCCAACTTTAATGTTCTTCCGATAAGTGATTGTATTGATTATTTCGTTAAGGAAAAATGTAGATTGCTGTTCGCTGGTACACCAATGGCTAATAATTTTGATTTGTTGATAGGTTGTACCGCAGTTGTGAATGATATGGTAATGGTAACTGAGAACATAAAGGACTTCAAGAATATTGAGAATATTGTAATCGAGAATTGGATTTCAAGATGACAATCATTCAATGAATGATAGACAGATAATATTACTCTCCCCCATCACCTTCCCGGTGGTGGGGGATTTTAATTTCATTTGATTTCTGTTTCGGGAGTATGCCAATCCGATGTAGAAACGGCCTGTAAGGCCAACAGCACATTGCCCAGGGCATCGCCCTGTGGTATTATGCCCAATGGGATTCATTCGCCCTGCAAGGGCAAAAGCATTTCCTCGTGTATTAGAGCTTTTGCCCCTGTAGGGCGAAATTACCAATATCCATGTACCTAGGGCGATGCCCTAGGCTAAGTGCTCGTTGGGCTTGCAGCCCGCCTGTCGAGTAATTTGCGGTAGTCATTAATGCGAAATTAATGTGTTGTTAATGCGATATTATACGTTTTCACTTTGTGAGTAAACATTACTTATCATGAATGTCACATTAATGTCGCATTAATATTTTCGTTTGTTCCGTGTTCATGAAAATCATTAATGCGGTATTAATGTGTTATTGATGCGATATTATACGTTTTCACTTCGTGAGTAAACATTAATTATCATGAATGTCACATTAATGTCGCATTAATCTTATAAACGCAGAGATGCAGAAACGCAAAGTTTTTATGAACACAGATCTCACAGATTGAAGGGATTTCTTCGCTTGCGCTCGTGATTTAGATCCCAAAGATCCCGAAAAACTGTGGTTTACAAAATTAAGATAAAGATATTTTTCCGTTTATTCCGTGTTTTTCGTGTTCAAAAACAAAAATCATTCGTTTAAATTTGTTCAATTCGTTGTTATATATCCTCCCTCTCAATTTCACCCCAAACATTTGGCTGTTTCATAGAAATTGTGTATCTTTGCAAACAAGTAACTTCAAATCCTTAATGCTATGGCAAAGATAAAGGTTCAGAATACGGAAATAACCGTCGTTTCGTTTGAGGAAAGAGATTATATCTCATTGACGGATATGGTAAAACCCATAGAGAATGGGCTTGCCTTGATAGAAAAATGGCTGAGGAATAAAAATACAATCGAATTCCTTGGCATTTGGGAAGAAATGTATAATCCCAATTTTAATTCCCCCGAATTCGAGGGAATTAAGAATGAAGCCGGTCTTAATAGGTTTATTATGTCTGTGAAGCAATGGATAGAAAAGACAAATGCAATAGGAATAATGGCGAAGGCTGGACGGTATGGTGGTACTTACGCCCATAAAGATCTTGCTTTTGAATTTGCCAGTTGGGTTTCACCACAATTCAAGTTGTATCTTATTCGTGAGTTCCAGCGCCTGAAAGATGAGGAGCAGAAACTTATCGGTTGGACAGCCAAGCGTGAGCTCTCAAAGATAAACTATCGTATTCATACTGACGCCATAAAGGAAAATCTCATTCCTGCTGAGGTTACTCGTGAACAGGCGGCTATGAAATATGCAGATGAGGCTGATGTTCTCAATATGGCTATGTTCGGAGTTACAGCAAAGCAATGGCGGGAGGCCAATCCTGACAAGAAAGGCAATATCCGTGACTATGCCAGCATCAACGAATTGATTTGTCTTTCGAATATGGAGAATCTCAATGCCGTATTCATCAATGATGGTATGTCGCAATCCGATCGCCTAATAAAGCTCAATCAGATTGCCATTCAGCAGATGAAGATCCTTGAAGATACCAGTGGCAGGAAACTTCTGAAGTGACATTAGTTTATAATTCCCTCCCTCATCACGCAAGTGTCGGGGGAGTTTTTTCTGCTATTTATTTTGCGTTAATCCCGGAAACGGCATTATTCGCTATGTTTCCATGTAGATATTAGGGAAAAAGAAAATGTATGATTTTCTTGAAAGACCGTTGCAAAATAGTTTTTCCTCCGATGATAATACCATTATAATACCATTATATTACCATAATAATACCATAATAATACCATAAACTATTGTATTATTATGGTATTTTAATGGTAAATATATGGTTTCTTATTCGGATTATCATAAGCTCGACAAGCCGCTTACATAAAATAATCGTCGAACTCACGTTAAATAATTCTCGCCCTCATCCCACAAGTGGTGGGGCTGTTTTTTTCTGCTATTTATTTTGCGTTATCACGGATATTGTGTATCTTTGCACTCGAAGAATTGAAGACTGTGCGCCAGCCTTTATGAATCTAGGCTTACGCTGCTCTTTTATCAAAAGACGCTCAAACGTGCGAGGTGCTTCGCACGTTGTCACTCGAAGAATCGAAGACCGTGCGCCAGCCTTTATGAATCTAGGCTTACGCCGCTCTTTTATCAAAAGACGCTCAAACGCGTGAGGTGTATTGCACGTTGTCAAATTAGAAAAAGGAATGATATGGATGAAATCATAAAAACTGATGATGTTCAGAATCTTGTCGTCAAGCTGAGAGGGCAGGATGTTCTGCTTGACCGTGATGTGGCAACGCTTTACGGAGTCAAGACTAAGGAGGTGAACCAAGCCGTAAGGAATAATCCTAATAAGTTTCCGTTTGGGTATATCTTTGAAGTGGATAGGTTTGAACGGGAAGAACTGGTCAAAAAAATTGACCGGTTTAAGACGTTGAAACACAGTACGGTAGCACCTACTGCTTTTACTGAGCGAGGATTATATATGCTTGCTACCATTCTGAAATCGGAAGCTGCCGTGAAGGCGACAATAGCCATTATCGATACTTTTACTCAAGTGCGTGAGATGGTTAAAAAGATGGAGGAACTGCAGAAAACGGAGAATCCGGAAGAGCAAAAGGTGCTTCTCAAGCAAAGTGGGGAATTGATTTCAGATGTGATAGGCAATAACCTGAGTACCACAGAATCTGAGACACAGGTGGAGCTAAACTTTGCTGTTGTAAAGATAAAGCACACTATTAAGCGTTCTAAATAACATTTGGCTGATAGCCTCTATAACCTCCTCCTGTATTGGGGAGGTTTTTCTTTCTCTTTTCTTTGGCATTATTACAGAATTTGTGTATCTTTGCACTCGAAGAATCATTAAAAATAATACGATTATGTCAATACAAGTAGCTGTAGATGTACCGAATTCTCCATACGTAGATATGGATGACTTCAAGAAGCAGGTTGCAGATTATGCAAAAGTGCTGTATTATAAGATGTCGGTAAAGGCTTCTCCTTCAACAATGAAACCATTGGAGGAGTTGAGTCCTGTGTTGCAGCAACTGTGCGAAATATGTTCAGTTGGTGAGGATGACATAAATGGAGAGGTAGCACGTTCTGAAGCCTTGAAGAAGATATGAAACAGAAATTGTTCCTTGATACCAATATCCTGATAGATTTCCTTGCTCGTAGAGAGGAATTCTAACCTGCTGCTAATATTCTTCAGTTGGGGATAGATGATAAGATTGATCTGTATATTACAGGGCTGACAGTTGCAAATATAACTTACACTAGTGTCCCGTTAAAATCCAGGAAGATATTTATAAGACTCTAAATATCAAGATGTTGTAATAATTCTTGATGTAAACCGATTTGAATTCGCAATT
>CADCIQ010000057.1 GCA_902801425.1 uncultured Bacteroidales bacterium
AGGAAAATAAAATTGCATTACAACAAGTTATTTTTTGATTTTTCTCCTACCTCCTATATGGGCAACTACACCACTACACCACTTTTTCATATTTTAACCTCAGTTCGACGAATTCACGTTATATTAATGTTATGCGACAGCAAAAGCTAATTCGTCGAACTCACGTTAAAAATGAATTTTTTTTTGGGCCTTTTTAGCCTTTTCTTCCCAATACTGTGTTTTTTTCTTTTTTTTTATGTAAAAACACCTTGAAAATTTGCATTTCTAAATATTTTTTTCTACTTTTGCCCTGAATATACCCTTATATGCTTTGATGTCTATTTTGATAGATGTAAAGAAAATGATATATACAACTGAAAATAATAACTAAAAAACAAAAGAATATGAAACATTTAAAAACGCTTGTTACCTTATTCCTATTAGTGATTGGAACAGGTATGTCGTGGGCAGAGTTCAAGGACTTTGAAATTGACTTGATGCATGAAACTGTAACTCTTCCTGATGGAGTAACGGCAACAAATGACGGTCAGAATGGACCTTACTATAATGGAAGTCATGGCTGGGCAAACTATGTGTTTGCATTTACTACAAATGAGTCTTTTAAGCTTACTCTACAGAAATGTTTTTATGGTGGCGATGCTTGCATAAAGGTTGGAAATGCTAAAACTGGAGATGTGGTTGCTACTCTTAATACGAAGCAGACAGAGACGAATTGCGATGGTGAGGTGTCATGTGTTTATGAATCAGATGGTACAGAGAATACTTTCTATGTTCTGTGCGGTCCTTACTGTCATTTCGCTAAGGTTGAAGAAGTAGAGTCTTCTGATCCAGTAGAAGAAGTTATGGCGCTGATTACGAGTATCGGTTATGTGGAATACACAGATGAATGTTGTGAAGCCATAAAAGCGGCTCGTAAAGCCTATGATGCGTTGACAGATGAGCAAAAGTCCAAAGTTACAAACGCTTATGTTCTTTTCGCTGCGGAAGAGTCTATTAAGGCTTTGACTCCTGCTGTTGTTACTGAGCGTACTGCTATGTGGGCTTGGGATGATGCAGGGGCTTATGATCAGATCTTGGCAGAAAGTATAATAGGTACATATTCTACCGCCTATATCCATTCTGATGTTCCTGGCGTAAGTATAGAGGTGAATACTGCGGAGGGAGCCACCAAAATTGATCGTTCTGGTGCGATATATGTATTTACACTCCCTAAAAATAGTGTAATTAAGGTGCCTGTCCGCCGAATTGACGATGTTGTGACTGTTGTTTGTGGTCAGGATAAGTGTAACTATACTATTGGTAGCAGTAAAGTTGTTGCTACGGGTTCTGAAATGCAATATACAGCCAATCAGGCAGATGCAGACAAGGGGTATGTTGAGATAAAGACTACTGGTGAGACTTGTGTGTTCTCAATAAAGGTTGACCAACTTGGATTTAGTTCTATACTTCCGTTGATAACTCTTAATGCAGAAGGCTGGGCTTCATTCACATCGCTTGTCAAGGGCTATGTGGTAACTTGTCCTGTTGGAGCACAGGCATACGTTGCTACTTCTGTTGATGCAGGTGATGGCGAATACGGAAAAGTAACTCTTACTAAGGTGGATAAGTTCTCATACGGTGAGGGCGTATTTATCAAGGGTGAAAAGAATACACAGATTTATGCAAACATCATTGCAGATAAGAGCGTAAAATCTGACGTTCCTACTGTTGAGGGGCATGAATACACGATTGGTTGTGTTGAGGATGTGCCTTTGTTCCAGAAAAGTAATGCTTATGTTGTAGCAACATACAAGATGAACACTTCGAAGGAAGAGGCTGGTTTCTATCATGTGAATACTTCGATTACCGTTCCTGCAGGCAAGGCATACCTCTATGCACCTAAGGCTAATGGTGCAAAGTATCTGAATATTGTCTTTGCTGATGGCGAGGAGGCTACTGGCATTGGTAGTGTTCTTGCAGGTGCAGAGGCTAAGACTCCTACTGTATTCTATAATCTTGCTGGTCAGGTTGTAGGTAAGGAGTACAAGGGTATTGTTATCGGCAACGATGGCAAGAAATATGTGAAGTAAACTTGAATGTTAATTCTCTTTAGAATAAAGCAATATGAATAAGAAATATATCAAGCCTTCAATCGTTGTTGAGGCTACTCAGCTCAAGACTCTAATGGAAACAGTTTCCGTCAGGGGCGAAATTAATGATAGTAACAGGAATGACTTCACCATCAATGCCAAAGGCGGAAGCTTATGGGATGATGAGGAAGAATAGTAATTGGTGATAATAATGTAATAAAAAGCGGTGCTCGTTTGGGTGCCGCTTTTATTTTATTTGATGCAATTGGTGCTTTATTAATTGAATTTATGTGGAAAACACAACAAATAACAATAAAAATTTGGAGAAAAGAAAAAAGATTTGTAACTTTGCAACTGAATGTATTTTAACATTTCGCAATAATTAATAAGCTTATTTCAGATTAGGAATATCAGTAACTTTATCTTCTATAGAATTAACATAAACAATTGAAAAATATGGTAAAAAGAATTAGAACATTATTGACGCTGTTCCTGTTAGTTATGGGGACTACGATGTCGTGGGCTGAGTTCAAGGACTTTGAAATCAATCTTACGGAGGCTACGGCTGCTGCGGGCAATTCTTCGCAGATTTCAGCCGAATACCTTCCAGAAGGTGTGACACAGATTTCTTATCCTGGTGATAGGACTGCAATGTATAATGGTGGTCAGCATGGATGGCAGTATGCTGCATTCCAGTTTGCTGTTGATGGGCCTGTTGATATTATAATTGGTGGTTGTCAGCATTCTAATGTGAATGCTACCATTACAGATGTTAATGATAATGTATTAGCAGAGTTGGATACGAAATCTATTGGTTGTGGTGGAAGTGCATTGTATAGATACAAGGGGAAAGCTGCAACATTGAAAGTTTATTGTGGGCAGTATTGTCCGTCAATCAAAGTTCAGAATCCAACGAAGGATAGCTTTGAGGCATCCTGGGATTGGACAAAGGAACCTGATGCATTGTATAAGACTATAAACTATTCAGTTGGTTGGCTTTTGGCTGATAATGGCATTTCTATGTACGTTGATGCAAGTAAAGGCAAACTTTCCGATAATGGTGGTAAAGCACAATGTGTTAATAATACCCGTTTGTTAGTTCCGGTCTATGGTTCTGACGATGAGATTTCGGTTATAGGATGGGGAGGAAGCTATACGAGCTATTCTATTCATGGGGTGAATTATACTGGCAATGCTACAGTCACAGTCGATGCTGATGATGTAAAGCAAGGATATATTGTTATAACAGGTACAAGTGATAATAACTATATCAAGACAATAACGCTTAAGCATACAGCTTCTGCCGCAAATCCTGTAGCTTTCGAAGACTTTAAGATTGACTTCCGTTCTAATCCTTTTACAGTCGTGTTGCCTGCAAGTAGTGGTCTTCCTGCTTGTGTGACATCTATTGATGCTGGTACATATCATGGTAATCAGCATGGTGCTCAGTTTGCTACTATTACTGTTAAGGTTGATGGACCTGTTAAGTTTACTATTGGTGGCTGTAGATATACACAAGAGAACGCAACCGTAAGTGTTACAGGTGGTGCTCCTATTGAACTTGACCAAGTGAATGCGGATTGTGATGGTGGAGGCGTTGGTAATGGCTATTCAAAGAATGTTGTCTATAGATACAATTCTGAGACTCCTGCAACTCTTACTTTCAACCTTGGTGAGTATTGTCCATATTTCTTTGCTGAGAAATATGAATATATTCCGGACGTCAAGGTAACATACTATGATACTAATGGCACGAAAGTAATTGGTACGGAAACAGTAGAGGGAGGTTCAGCGCTTAAGTTCAAGTATGGTGAGTCAGATGTTGCGGTTTCTTCAGGAAAGAAGTTCCGTGGCTGGTATGATGGTAATACTACATCTGCAAAGCCTGTGGAAGAAGGTATTGCTCTTACTGCTGACATAAAGCTTTACGCAAAGGCTACTGTTGAAGAGAAAGCAACAGCGACTTCAACTCATACCTATGACCTTACTAAGGCTAATTGGTATCAGAATGAGCATGATCTCATAGAGATAGTTGGAGGTAAATATTATAATAATCATGGATGGGATATTGCTAATGGCGGTACAATTAAGCTTCAGGTTGCAGGTGATGCCTTGATTAGTGTAAGCAGATGCCAGTTTGGTCGTGGTACAACGATTGTGGCAACTGATGCTTCTAATAAAGTAATTGCAACACTTGATGCTAAGGCTGCAAGTGATGGTGGTGAGGCAAGTTTCAAGTATGTAGGTAAGGCTACTACATTGACTCTCACATTCGCTCAACAGACATATCTGCATGGTGTTTCCGTTGAACACTTTGTTCCTGTGACATTTGAGCCATTCAAGATCAATTTCCGTACAAATCCTTATACGGTAATCTCGCCAAAGAGTGGCTTGCCTAAGAATGTAAATATCACAAGTGGAAAATTCCATAATGAAGGTCTTGGAAATGAGCAAAATCAGCATGGTTATGAAGGTGTAACTATGACTGTAATGGTTGATCGTCCTGTCAAGTTTACCATTGGTAAATGTAAATTTACAGATATAGCGACTGTAAGTGTAGATGGTGGTGCGCCAACTGATATTAAGACTTCCATTGATGAAGACTGTGATTCCCAGACTTCATACGATAAATATGTAACATATATATATGAAGGAACAGAGAACGCAGTTCTTAAGTTCAGTCTTGGTAAGTATTGCCCATATTTCTTTGCTGAGGAATGGAGCGGTGTTCAGTACGATGAGGCAACAAAGACATATAGTGTAGCTGCGGGCAATGCTGCTCAGTTGAAGGACGCTATTAGTGCAGCTAATGCTACAGGTGATGTGACTATATATCTTCCAAATGGTACATACGATCTTGGCTCAGATGTAAACACAGTGATTCAGGCTAATAATATCGCAATCATTGGTGAGTCAAGGGATGGTGTTATTATCAAGAATAGTCCTAAAGAGGAAGGCCTTGACAAGACTGCTACTTTGAAGAATACAAGTACAGGTCTGTATCTTCAGGATGTTACAATCCAGTGCTATGCTCCTTATGATGCTTCTACGGCGGCAGAGCGTGGCGTTGCTCTTTGGGATCGTGGTACAAAGACTATCTGCAAGAATGTATATCTCAAGGGCAAGCAGGATACATATTACAGCAATGGTGCTGAGGGGATGATTGCTTACTTCGAAGGTGGTAAGATTGAAGGTGCCGTTGATTTCATCTGCGGTTCGGGTAATGTTCTCTTCAATAGCGTTACTTTGAATGTTATTGCAACTGAGCATACGCAAAGTGGCGGATGCATAGCCGCTCCTTCTACTTACTCATCAGAAAATGGTTATGTATTTGCTAATTGCCTGGTTACTGCTGCGGGTTCTCAGAAGGATACATACTATCTTGCTCGTGGTTGGCAAAATTCTCCAGCGGCTCTTTTCGTTCTTACTAAATTTGCTGTAGATCCAAGTTCTAAATATTGGGGGGATAATATAAATGCTTTGACGTCTCGTCGATTCGCTGCTTATAATACAGGTGCGCAAAATGATCCTGGCGCGACTTCAATCTCTAAGGCTTCTCTCACAGGATTTGCAAGTGGTTGGGATCCTGCTGAAATTATCTCTCAGCATAGTCCAATCAAGACAAATGCAGCAGGTTGGGCAAAGGTAGCGATGTAAAGGCTTATACAGCAATACAGATAAATAAGAATTCGGTTTTACTCAAGACAATTGATGATAAAGTAATTCCTGCTGGTACTGCGGTATTCGTAAAAGGTGCAGAGAAAACGGCATATTATGTAAATGGAGCTCTTGTCGGGTCTCCTATCATTAAGAATTATTTGAAGCCAGTTCTCTTCGATCAGCTTCTAACTTCAAGTTCAAATGCCTTCGTTATTGGTACGAAGGATGGTCAGCCTGGTTTGTATAGGGTAAGTCCAAGTCTCTTGATTCCTGCAGGTAAGTGCTATCTCGATGCTTCTAGTGCATCTTTGGCACTTGCTAAGGAGCAGCTTGAGTTTGTCTTTGCCGAGGGAGAAACTACAGGCATTGATAATGTTGTTGCAGGTTCTGATGGCAACGCTACTCGCTATAACCTTGCTGGTCAGAAGGTCGGTAATGATTATAAGGGTATTGTAGTTAAGGGCGGCAAGAAATATCTTGCTAAGTAAATTTGATAAATAAAGTTAAAAAGAGATGGATATGAAAAAGAAATATATGAAACCGTCCATTGTTGTGGAGAAGGCTGTGCTGCCAGCAGTTATGGAAACTCTGTCAGCCGGAAGACTCGAGTTTGGTGGCGGTACAGGTGATACAGGAAGTGGTGGCGATTTTATCTTAGAGTCAAAATCTATGTATTACGATGGCTTTGGCACTTTCGACACTTTTGATGATGAGTATGATGAATAATGTCTAGTATAAAGGCGATGCTCGTTTTGAGTATCGCCTTTTAAAAATGGAATGATTGTCCGTAATCACCTAATTGCAGCTAACCATACCCAAAAAGATCTGACTATGAAAAAAATATATATAAAGCCTTCCATTACGGTAGAAGAAACCGTTCTGCCGGCACTTTTGGATTCTCTCTCTTCGGGAACAGTGGAGTTCGGTGGTGGAAATGGTGGCTCTGGCGAGGGCAATCCTTCGCCTATCCCCGAGGCAAAGAGTTTCGGTTTCCGTACTTTTGATATTTTTGACGATGAGGATGATTATGACTATTAAGTCGCTCTCCCCATAATAAAAGGCGGTGCTCGTTTGAGTGCTGCCTTTTTGTGTTCTGTTCGTTTGAAAGAGTATTAAGTAATGCGAGAAAAATAAAAAGATAAAATTTACATTCATGTGGTTACAATTTTATGTTAAGAGAGTTAAAAAAATATGGAATTGTTACTAAAATCGGATTTTTTTTACTATCTTTGCAAGATAAATGTCTAAATAATATTACCTAAAACAAAATAATGAGTAAGAAATTGTTGCTCGGCGACGAGGCTATTGCCTTGGGTGCCATTCACGCTGGACTTAGTGGCGTGTATGCTTATCCAGGTACTCCAAGTACTGAGATCACAGAATTTATTCAGGGCAATGACATCGCAAAGCAGCGTGGTGTGCATAGCCGTTGGTGTACAAATGAGAAAACAGCCATGGAGGCTGCTCTCGGAATGTCTTATGCAGGTAAGCGTGCTCTTGTGTGCATGAAGCATGTTGGTATGAATGTTTGTGCCGATGCATTCGTTAATTCTGCCATAACAGGTGTTAATGGCGGTCTTATCGTGCTTGCTGCCGATGACCCTTCAATGCATTCAAGTCAGAATGAGCAGGATTCACGTTTCTATGCAAAGTTTGCCATGATTCCTGCTTTCGAGCCTTCTAACCAGCAGGAGGCATACGATATGATGAAAACAGCCTTTGAGTATTCTGAGGCTATCAAGGAACCTGTTGTTCTCCGTATTGTTACTCGTTTGGCTCATAGTCGTGCAGGTGTTGAGACAGGTGAGCTTCTCGATGAGAACAAGATGAACGCTTCTACTGACCAGTGGGTTCTTCTTCCTGGAATTGCAAAGAAAAAGTATGCTGCCCTTATCGATAAGCAGCCGGCTATGGTTGAGGCTTCTGAGAAATCTGTATATAATAAGGTAGAGACAATCGCTGATAAGAAACTCGGTGTTATTGCTTGTGGTATCGGCTACAACTATGTAAAGGAAGCTGTAGGTGATAATGCCAATATCCTCAAGATTTCACAATACCCATTGCCTGCAGAAAAAGTTATGCAGCTTGCAAAGGAGTGTGACGAAATCCTCGTCGTTGAGGACGGCCAGCCAGTTGTGGAGGAGGAAGCACGTCGTATCATCGGTGATGTTGCTACTATCAAGGGACGCTATACAGGCGACCTCCCTCGCTATGGTGAGCTTACTCCTGATAGCGTAGCAAAGGCACTTGGCGTAGAAATGCCTGAGGGCTTCGCTCCTGCCAAGAACCTTGCCGCACGTCCTCCACAGCTTTGTCAGGGTTGCGGTCATAGAGATGTCTATGGTGCTTTGCGTCAGATAATCGATGAGTTTGAGGATGCCCGCGTATTCGGTGACATCGGTTGCTACACCCTCGGTGCTCTGCCTCCATTCAAGGCTCTTGCTTCTTGTGTGGATATGGGTGCTTCTATCACAATGGCTAAGGGTGCTGCCGATGCAGGCCTTCGTCCTTCAATCGCCATCATCGGTGACTCTACATTCACCCATTCAGGTATGACAGGTCTGCTCGATGCCATCAATGATAATTCTCCTATCACAGTAATTATTTCTGATAACCTCACCACAGGTATGACTGGTGGTCAGGATAGTGCTGGTACCAATAAGTTTGAGGCTATCTGTCTCGGTCTTGGTATGGATCCTGAGCATCTTCACGTTGTAACTCCACTTCCAAAGAATATTCCTGCTATCGCAGACCTTATCCGCAAGGAGTTGGCTTATGAGGGCGTTAGTGTCATTATTCCAAGAAGAGAGTGCATCCAAACAGCTTCTCGTCACGCTCGTGAAAAGGCAAAAGCAAAGGAGGGAAAGTAAAAATGAAAAAAGATATAATTCTCTGCGGTGTGGGAGGACAAGGTATCCTCTCTATCGCTACAATCATAGGTGAGGCTGCAACCAAGGCTGGCTTGTATCTGAAGCAGGCAGAGGTTCACGGAATGAGTCAGAGAGGTGGTGATGTGCAGTCAAATCTTCGTCTCAGTACCGAGCCTATCTATTCAGACCTTATCTCACTTGGAGGTGCTGATGTTGTCATCTCTATGGAACCAATGGAGGCTCTCCGTTATATGCCTTATCTCTCAAAAAAAGGCACTGTGGTGACTTCAAGTAAGCCTTTCGTCAATATTCCTAACTATCCTGACGAGGATGCTCTTCAGGCAGAGTTTGACAGCCTTCCTTCTGTGGCTAAGCTCGATATTGATTCTGTGGCAAAGGATGCAGGCAATCCTCGTGGCGCTAATATGGTGCTTCTCGGTATGGCTGCTCCCTATATCGAAATCCTTACTGTCGAGCAGCTTCGTGCTGCTATCGCAGTTGTCTTTGCCCGTAAGGGTGAGGCTGTGGTAGAGGCTAATCTCAAGGCATTTGATGAAGGTGTAAAGAAGGCATAGGATCCCTCCCTTGCCCTCCCCATAAAGGGGAGGAAATTATTACTGTGATAAACGGTTGGGGGATTCGTCAATAATAAATAATTCTATAATATTAAATAAACTCTACTCAGTATCACCCCACTGGTAAGAGTTGTAACTACTCCCCTCCCTTTATGGGAGGGGTAAGGGGGTGGGTCTTTTTTATGATACTAAACCCAGCAATGGAGTGCATGGACCGTGAGTCCATGACCAAGCTACAGTCTGAGAGACTCGTGGCTACAGTGAAAAGATGTTACGAGAACGTACCGTTCTACCGTAAGAAAATGGATAAGATGGGCATCAAGCCTGAGGACATCAAGGGCGTGCAGGATATCCATAAGCTTCCATTCACAACCAAGCACGACCTTCGTGACGAATATCCATTCGGATTGAATGCTGTTCCTATGACGGAGATTGCCCGTATTCACGCTTCAAGCGGTACTACTGGTAAGCCTGTTGTAGGCACTTACACCAAGGGCGACCTTGCTCGTTGGGCTGAGGGTGCAGCTCGTGTGTTTGCTGCTGGTGGTGTTACAAAGGGTGACGTTGTGCAGGTAAGCTATGGCTACGGACTTTTCACAGGCGGTCTTGGTGCTCACGATGCAGCCGGTCATCTCGGTGCTGTGCAGTTGCCTACATCTGCCGGAAACTCAAGCAAGCAGATCATGCTCATGAAGGACTTGGGCTCTTCTGTTCTCTGCTGTACACCTTCATATGCCCTTCACCTTGCCGAGGTACTTGAGAATACCGATGGCGTTTCTATTGACGACATGAAGCTCCGTGTAGGTTTCTTCGGTGCAGAGCCTTGGACAGAGGGTATGCGTAAGGAACTTGAGGATAAGCTTCACATCAAGGCTATGGATATCTACGGTCTCACAGAGATGAGCGGCCCTGGTGTTGGTGGTGAGTGTGAATATCAGGACGGTACTCACCTTTGGGAGGATATGTATTACCCAGAGATTATCAATCCTGACACTCTTGAGCCATGTGAGCCGGGCGAGTTCGGTGAGCTTGTCTTCACATCACTCACAAAGGAGGCTATGCCAATCCTTCGCTATCGTACCCGTGACCTTACCCGTCTCATCTACGAGCCATGTAAGTGCGGACGTACCGCTGTTCGTATGGATCGCATCCTTGGCCGTTCTGACGATATGATGATCATCCGTGGCGTGAACGTATTCCCAAGTCAGATTGAGACTTGTCTTACTGAGTTCCCAGCCTTCACTCCTCAGTATTTCATCACCGTTGACCGTAAGAACAACGAGGACACCTTCGACCTTGATGTTGAGCTTCGCACGGAATACTTCTCTCCAAACCCTTCAAAGCAGATGCCATTCATCAAGCCTCTCTACGATCGTATCGTGTCAATGGTAGGCATCAAGCCAAACATCCACATCAAGGAGCCGGGAAGCATTCAGCGCTCAATTGGTAAGGCTAAGCACGTAAACGATAAGAGAGTGTTTAAAAACTAAGACCCCTCCCCAGCCCTCCCCATAAAGGGGAGGGAGTAGATAGTATCGTCTGCTTGTGGTGAGGTCTTTATAAATAATAATTGATAATGATTTAAAAGCGTACCCCCCGCTGACAAAGGTAGTAACTACTCCCCTCCCTTTATGGGAGGGGTAAGGGGGTGGGTCTTTATATGTTAAATAGAACTATCGTCACCGAGGCTATGGAGAGCATGGCGCTCGGTGATTTTTCGCAAGCGACCATTCGCGATATTCAGGCGCTGTCAAGGCTTCTTGAGGAGAAGACCGGACAGCAGGTTATTCATCTTGAGATGGGCGTTCCGGGTCTCAAGCCTTCTGATATTGCCCTGAAGGCTGAGCAGGAGGCATTGGCTAACGGATGCGCTACTCAGTATCCTCCTAACGGCGGTATTCCTCGCATCAAGAAGGCGGCTTCTGAGTTCTGCAAGGCTTTCATCGGCGTAGATATAGATCCTCTCTGCTGCATCCCTACTACTGGTAGTATGCAGGGCACATTCGCCACATTCCTTGCCATCCGTCACGCTATGGCTGACACTAAGAAGGACACTGTGCTGCTCATTCAGCCGGGCTTCCCTGTGCAGACAACCCAGTGCGATGTTATCGGGTTGAAGCACGTAGGTCTCGACATCCACGGCTATCGTGGTGAGGCTCTTATCAAGAAGCTTGATGAGATAATGTCTGAGGGCAATATCAATAGCATCGTGTATTCTAATCCTAACAATCCGTCTTGGGTTTGCTTCACCGAGGAAGAACTGAAAGGCATTGGCGAACTTGCTGACAAGCATGACGTCATTGTGCTTGAGGATCTGGCATACTTCGCTATGGACTTCCGTCGCGACCTCTCTCATCCGTATCAGGCTCCTTATCAGGCTACTGTTGGCAAATATACCGATAACTATGTGCTGTGGGTGTCTGGCTCAAAGGCATTCTCCTATGCCGGTCAGCGTATCGGTGTCACCTGCATCAGCAATAAGCTCTATCACAGGGTTTATGAGCCTTTGCAGAAGAACTTCGGAGTGGGTGAGTTTGGTAACTTCCTCTGCAACCGACTGATGTACACGCTCTCAAGCGGCACAACTCACAGCGTTCAGCATGCTATGGCTGCTCTTATGGAGGCTGCTTGCAATGGTAGCTATAACTTCCTCGACGATGTTAAGGAGTATGGTCGCAGGGCTAAGTTCATGAAGGATGTACTTCTGGCAAACGGCTTCTATCTTGTCTATGACAACGACATGGGGGCTCCTCTTGCCGATGGCTTCTACTTCACCGTTCAGTATCCTGGAATGACCGACCTCGCTCTTACCAAGGAACTCATGTACTATGGCATCGCGGTTTATCCTCTCGACACTATGGGCTCTACCCAGCAGGGCGTTCGTGTCTGCACTTCTTTCTTCAAGAAGGAGCAGGAAGACATGTTCAAGGAGCGAATCGAGGAATTTGCAAAGGCGCAGAAGTAATGACTCTCTTAGAACGTTTGAACACCGCAGATCGCTTTGCAAGTGGCATTGGAGCGCAGCTTGTTGAGGTTCGTGAAGGTTATGCCCGTGCTGAGCTCACGGTTGAGGATCGTCATCTCAATGCGGCTGGTGTTTGTCAGGGAGGTGTGATTTACACATTGGCTGACCTTGCCTTTGCAGGAGTTTGTAACTCTCATGGCACCCTCACCCTTGGAGTGAACACAAGCATCTCTTTCATGAAGTCAGCTCAGCTTGGCGAGAAGATAATTGCTGAGGCTAACGAGGTTCTTGACCATCACAAGCTGCCTTACTGCGACATCAGGGTGAGGAACGAGCAAGGCGAGGTACTTGCCGGGATGACCGGACTTGGCTACCGCACAAGGAAGGACTATGAGTTTGATGCTTTGATGTAGATTTTGTTTCATACAACATAATTGATTTCGGATTTTAAGATTGGAAGGCTCACATTCGTGTGGGCCTTTTTTCTTGTCTGCCCGTTTCACCCCTTCATCGCCCTTTCCGGATTAGGGCTTGGGAACGGATTTACAACGGATTCATAACGGTATTACAACGGACTTACTACTTGGATACCGCCACACCTATCACCCAATTCCCGAGTGACAACGTGCGTAGCACCTCGCACGTCCTTCGGTTTGACGAGTGCAAAGTTACAAGAAATTTCTTCGGAATAGAAATAAATGCGTGAAAAAAAATGATTGTTTCGAATAAAATACGTTTTAAGCTTGTAACGTATTGATACACAAAGAGAAATTTTCGGAAGGCATTTTCGCTCTTCAGCACTTCCCGTCATTAGTCATTAGTCATTTTCGTCATTAAGGGAAGTGCGTGGGGGGATTTTTACCTCTATATAGTAAATATATAAAATATATTTACTATATAGCCGATTTTCGCCCGTCATCAACTCGCTTAATGACGAAAATGACTAATGACGTTAATGACGGCAATTTTTTTGTAATGATATACATATTGCACAAATGAGTTACAATGCTTAATTTATCAGTTACTTATGTGTATTTGTTGTATTGACTGCAAAAAAATATCATAAAACCTCATCCCTGATTCAGGGTTCAGGTATTTATTGATGATGCCCTAAAACAGGGCGTCATCTATATGTTCGGGACAAACCAACAGTATATGGATGGAAAAAACAAGGAGGTCGCATTTCTCGACCCCCTTGGATGATTTCTTTTTAGATAGAAAGTATATTCTGACAAGGGCGGGGGATCGTCCCCCCCTTTAGTTCCTGTAGTGATTATTTCTCTTGAGCAGATATGTACATCTTGTCTGCGTAATTTGAGAACTTTAATTCTTTGTAATATGGAGATGTGAATGTACCTTCGTATATTAAAGAATAGCTTGTATATTGTCCTGTATATTGCATCGGAATAGAGAACTCATAGTTATCTTTCGCATATTGGCTTATGTCTATGGTGTCATATTTGAAATATCCGTTTTCTGTTAGCTTACTCCTTAAGAGAGACACCTTGTCAAAATTGAAGTTATTTCCCTTGGCGTATAGTTTAGATTCTAGCATATATGGCTCACCTCGCTTTGGCTTGTAAGGTAGGTTTGCTTCCTGACGTTTGATATTCAGCGTATAGATTGGGGTGACAGGCTCCTTAGTGTTTTCTACTCGATCGAAAACATAGAATCCGTCAAGTATTTTGAGGTGGTCATCAGAAATTTCGGTTATACTCCCTTCTGCATATCCCCATGATGAATGTCCGTCTCCAAATTCCATTATTAGGACGTTGCATGAGTCTTTCCACACTCCGTAATGTCCTTCATCTCCGAATAGAGATCCGTCTGGAAGTCTAACGGCATAGTTGGTTGATGAAAAGTATGTTCCGTCAGCATGGAACGACAGACGCCAGAGAGTCCTGCCATTTTCATTCTCTTTTCGATATTTTTCACCATTTTGTATCCAGTCTCCAATGAGTTTCGTGCGGATGCTTTCTGATTGTCCTACAGGCTTTTGCCAAAAGCGTAGCTGTAATTTCTTGTTTCCTACGTTCAGGTTAATGATACCTCTACGTGTAAAGTCATTATTAGCCTGTACCTCGATTTTGACATCCTGGTTATTGATGGTTACCTCATAGGCAGTCTTGCCATGAGAGCAGATCTTGTTGCCTTCACGATAATATTTCGGGTTGGACTTGATAATATAAGGGTATGGCTCAATGTTGTTATCCATATAGAGGGAGTCAATGGATAGGCTTTCGGTGTTTGTGTAGTGGAAAGTGAAGGTTCCACCATTGGCAGGCACCTCAATATATGAGAGGTCATTGTAGGTGTTAATAGCATATTTGCTGTTGGTTTCCCAACCGTCGGCAGTCCATGCCTGTGAGAGATCGTCGTCATCGTCAGAACTGCAACTGACACATCCGAGTGCCATGATGAATGTCGTTATTGACAAGAAAAGAACTTTTTTCATTTGTAAAATGCTTAAAATGTTTTGGATTTTTAGAGATTGTTGTCATGTATTTTTGAATTCCGCTACAAAATTAATGCTTTTTTCATGAAAATCCAAGTGTTTGTTGGCTATTTTTAATGTCGTCTGTTTGACGAATTGCCTATATGGCTGTAAGCTGCAAAATCCACTGCGTAGGGCTACACAAGATTTGTCGAAGCCCCACTGACCGTAGGGAAGTAAATTTCCATTAATTGCCACGAATGTTTCATGAATTTATAATGAATTTAAAACAAATAATGATTAATTCATGGTAATTCGCGGTTAATTCATGTAGCCGAGCGCAGCGATTAATTTCGTCGAGTTGACGTTATTTTAGTGTGAATTCAGCATCAAAGGTGCATAAAGAACAAGGTCAACATCAGTTTGCGCTGACATTGACCTTGTACTTTTTCCCTAATTTAATCAACCATTTAATCTTAGTATGATACCGTCTTGTTAGTCCTTATAAATACCATCTTTTTAATTACCCTATGCTAAATACCTACGATTATTCCCCCTAATTCTTTTTTTACAGTCTTTACACGATGTTTTTTTTCATAATTTATTTTGGATCTTACACTTATGTCTTTTACCTGAATACTACGTGCGAATCACTCTTGCACGAGAGAAATTGTTGATGTCGCTTGTTTATGTCGTTGTGACAACACATTATTTCTGATTGCAAAATTATAAAGAAATTCTTATATGCGCATATATTTTTATTCCATAAACTTTGTGATTTATACCACGCAATATTTTTTACATTTGCGCAATAGAGCATTGCTACATTGCTACATGATGCAGGTGCTGTTGCATATTTGCAAAAATGCTTGTATTCAATGAGTTAAGAGACTTTGTGCTGCTGTGTATTTTCTACGCTCATAGTGAATTTCCTATCGCAGATTAGGGGAAAATCCCTGTCGGATTAGGGAAAGAACCTTTGGGAATTTATTTTTTCGCAGTACCTTTGCAGCAGAAATCAGAGATAATTCTGATGACAACAATTAAAAAAGAATACGATTATGATGAAGAATATATTCAGCTTGGTAGCAATCGCAGTTATTGGAACAAGCACTTGCATGGCAAAGCCTTTCACAAAGCCAGTTAATAACGCAAAGCCTCGTATGGAGCGGAAGTCCGTCCTTCCTCCTGCTACGACAACGGTGACAACCACCACGGAGACAATCAAGCCTAATGGTACAAGGGTTATCACTACCACTACCACCAAGACCGTAAAGGTTGCTCCTCCAAAGCCCGCAAGGCATAAGGTTACACATAGCCACAAGCACGTTCGCGGCACTTGCAAGGACTGCGCAAAGTTGGCAAAGCCTCTCACAAGGAAATAGTTGCAACGATCTATATATTCGCCCTTCTCCTCACCCGCCAAGACGTTGGCAATGGGTGGGGAGATTTTTTTATGTATTTCAGGAAAGAGTCTTGTTCCCTCTTGGTAGATGTTGAACCTCTATCCTTTATGGTAGCCTAAGTTCAAGGACGGAAATTGTCAAATACTGATGAAATCGTTGTATCAGTCCCCTTGGTATTGTAGCTTACGAGTCTATTACAACAAACATGTAAGATGGTTATTTTGGAAAGTGGTTTGGTCAATCTGACTGATTTATATCGGACTTCTGTTCTTCATTACCTGAGATAATGTAATTACTCTATAAGTAATAGAACAGCAATCGATATATTCATGCCTACTTCAGCGCCAATGACGAGGTCATTATGGAACTGGAAGGCATCGACCTCATGTTCTCTGACCAGAATGTCATGTCTATGCCTATCAAAGACTATCGTGTGTAACGAAGGAGCGCAAGAAGATGGTGAAGAACAAAGCCAAGGCTGGCTAGCGGAAGTAACCTCATGATATAGCTTTCCCTTCTGTCAAAGCTGTGGCAATAACCAAGTGAAACGAATCGTTCAATTTATCTGTTATTACCAACTGGATTTGTTGGATTCATTTCGGGAACAATTAACACACTGGCATTTTGTATGACAGCTCAATATATGTGGGCATTTCTGTGCTATTTTTTATGTGGTAATCACAACAACTTTTGTATAATAGGAATTCTTTTTATAACCAAAGTGGTCAATAAACATAGAAACATTATTAGGAAACAGCAAATTATTTTTTCAATATAATTATCAATAAGCCCATATGTAGACAAATATGGCAGGCAAAATTTGCCGAATACTTTAGTGTAAAAATCTTGTAAAAAATAGATACCCAATGTATTGCATGAAATTATCTTAATCAAATTATTCATTCCATTTCCTTTTGAGTGGTATGACAATGAAGCAATATATAATGATATAACACTTGAAAATGTAAATATTGTTCCGTATCCACTCCAGACATTATCCCAAACTTTTCCTTCTAACCGTGAAACATATATACCATATAGACCCAACAATACAGAAGAACATATAATTACTAAAAGAGAACAAGGTAATAATAAATTCATTCTATATTTGAGTAATTCCATAATTTTGTCATGATAACAGCCAATTGTTCCACCTATCAAAAAGTACATTAATGAATGACTATGCTCAATTGTTATTGGATTGTATCCTAAAAAGATATTTTTATTCTCAATATGTTTACCCAAGAAAATTGATGCAATTTCGCAAAAGAAATTACATCCCATTATTATTAAAAAAGCCATTATTACGGCATATTTGAATATAGGTTTTGAATGGTCAAATGAGTTTTTTAGAAGAGGAAATATTAAATATAGGACAATCAAGGCTTGCAAGTACCAAATGTGATTATTCCATCCAACCTTTGTATATACGAGAACTGAGATGAATTCCTTAATACAAAAAGGCTCTCCACTGTGTATAACAAATTGAGCAAAAGAAGCGGACAAGGATCCCCAAATCAAAGCCAAAGCAAAAAGTTTAAATGTCTTAGTCAAGTGCTTCTTTAGGTCAAAAGGTCGATTGAACAACAAAAATCCATTGCAAAAGAAAAACAAGGGAACGCATGTAGACAATATAGATCTAACACAATAATCTATATTGTCGACAGTAGAATGTTCTTCGAGTATATTGTGAGATATGTCAGATTTAGTGTGGTAAACAATTACAAAAAACATTGCAATTGATTCCAATAAATCTATGTTATCTATTCTTTTTGTTTTGTTCATATTACAATCTCTTGACATAATTGTTCTGCAAAGTTACAAAGAAATCGTGAAAATCAAGTCAATAATGCTTTGTAAACTTGCAATTTGTAATAAAATAATTGTGTTTTTGTTGTTTTTGCCATGTTTAACAATCAAGAAATCGTGTTTGGGGGAATACGGATATTTGGACAATACGAAAAAGGGACATCGTTATTTGTCCCCCTATATAGTCCTTTCCTCTTTGTTATTTTGCCAATCCATCCACTTTCATATAAACATATCTAACTATGGGCGTACAATCCCAACTTGAAAGCCATGAACCAAACAAGACTGATTTATAAGGCGTTGTAAATCCGTTCCCAGTCCCTTCCCTACATTAGAGTAAGTACTATTTCATGTCGGTATGTATGAAAACTGTATTGTTTCGCGTTAAAAAAGTAAAAATGTGGGAAAAAATGGATGAAAATGTAGGAGAATAGCTTTTTTCTTTATAATTTTGCGCCTTAAAAGATAATATTGCATCTTAAAGATGAATGTAAACAGGAAACGACATATTGCTTCATGGTTGCTATTGGCAGTATTTGTGCCAATGCTTATCCTGTCGTCGCTTCATGTTCACGAACAAGTACTGAATAATATTCTTGACTGCAAGGAATGTGTAGATCATCATTGTCACGGACATTTGACACAGTTGTCTGTGTCTATGGATGAATGTGTGCTCTGCCAGTTCCTTATGCTGACATTTGTGGCAGGTGCAGCCCTTGCAGTCGTTTTTTATAGAAAATCCTTTGTTTTCCATTTTGCCCAGCCTCAATGTGACGTTCGCCTTGAAGCCTTGGGCATCCCAACACTTCGTGCTCCTCCAACTGTTTGAATTTCATTCTGAGCAGAAGAAATGTCCGCTTACGCGGAGGCTTTGGAAAGTAAATTGGGAGTAAATTGAATCAGTAAATTACATCAGTAAATTCTTGAATCTTAAAAATTCAGGAAAAATTGTTATATGGTAATTTACTGAATATAATTTATTGATAATTTACTTTCCAAAAAGAAGTATTTGCTTTCTTTTAAAAAAAGTGTGCATTTACTTTCTATCAACAATTCAAACAGACAAAGCGTATGATAAACATGATGCTGGCTGCTATGTTGATTACATTAGCACCAGCCGACACGACTATCTCGCTTAATGCCGTAACTGTGACCGGACAGCAGCATCACGAATATCAGATGCGCTCGTCTCAGTCAGAGGTGCAGGTCAGTCATGAGTTCCTTCAGCAGAATTTCTCAGGTAGCTTGATGCAGACGCTGGAAGCAATTCCGGGTGTTAAGGCTATGGCGATAGGTAGTGGGCAGTCAAAACCCGTTATCCGTGGCTTGGGCTTCAACCGTCTCGTGATATCAGAGGATGGTATCAAGCATGAAGGGCAACAATGGGGCGATGATCACGGTCTGGAGATAGATCAGTTTGCAGTTGACAGGGCTGAGATAGTGAAAGGTCCTGCGGCGTTGCTCTATGGTAGTGATGCCATAGGCGGTGTGCTCGGACTTTACACCAATCATGTGCCTACCGAGCCTTTTAGCGGTAGCGTGCAGCTCTTCGGTCGCTCAAACAACGAGCAGATAGGCTTGTCGGCAAAGATAGGTGGCAGGAAGGGGAACTGGTTCTATCGTGCACATGCCACATTTATTGACTATGCCGATTACAAGGTGCCGACGGATAGTATTCAGTATTATTCATACTGGATAAAACTGAAGGATAAGCGTCTGCGTAATACGGCAGGCTGTGAGCGTGATGGTAGCGTGGCATTGGGATATGCCGGCTATAACTTTCATACCGATGTGCGTGTATCTGACAGCTACTCAAAGAGTGGCTTCTTTGCAAATGCGCATGGATTGGAGGTTCGACTGTCGGACATTGACTACGACCATTCACGTCGTGACATTGACTTGCCTTATCAGTGGGTGAACCATCTGAAGGTGATGAGCCATAGCACTTGGCAGAATGACCAGACGGTGCTTGAACTGAACCTTGCGTATCAGAATAATCTGCGCGAGGAATGTTCGGAGCCTGTAAGTCATGGTTATATGCCAGCGCCTAAGAGCTCGCTTGAGCGTCGTTTCAACAAGAGCACCTATACTGCCGGTGTCGGTTTGCGCCATGCTATCGACAAGCATGAGTTGCGTGGTGGCGTGAGCAGCGAATATCAGTATAACCGTCGTAGCGGCTGGGGATTTATCATTCCTGACTTCGAGACGCTTAGCGTTGGCGGCTATGTGATGGATCGCTATACCATTACCGATAACTTCATCGTGAATGCCGGATTGCGTTATGACCATGTTCACACGCACATACATAACTATCAGGATTGGTTCAAGACACCTGTGGGTACAGACTCTATATATAAGGAACGTTCGGCTGATTTCCGAGGTGATTTCAACAGCCTCACTTGGTCGGCTGGCGTGAATTACAGCATAGGTCAATGGGTGCTCAAGGCGAATGTGGGCAAGAGTTTCCGCGTGCCAATTCCAAAGGAACTGGGAGCAGATGGCATCAACTATCATATTTTCCGCTATGAGCGTGGCAATGCGCAGTTAGATCCAGAGGAATCGTATCAGGCAGATGCTACTATCTTGTGGGGAAATGATGTGTTTGAGGTTCAGGTTGAGCCATATCTGAATTACTTCCCTAACTACATATACCTGAATCCTACGGCACAGTATGTCGAGGGGTTGCAGTTGTATAATTACAGGCAGGCAGAGGTGTTGCGTTGGGGATTGGAGTCGCAGCTTACATGGCATTTTGCTGATCATTTCGAGGCTCATGCGCAAGGAGAGTATCTCTATGCCCGTCAGCAGTCTGGCGAGAAGAAGGGATATACCCTGCCATTCAGCACTCCGTGGTCTATTGATACTGGTTTGAGATATACTTTCGATAGTAAGGGCAAGGACTTCGTAGGTCTTAGTGCTCATATCGTAGGTGCTCAGAATGAGATTGTTCCGCCCGAAAAGCCTACTGATGGGTATTTTACTCTGAACCTTTCGGCAGGAAAGGAGTTTCAGATGGGAAATTCTAAACTTAACCTGACGTTTCATGCAGACAACCTGCTTGACCGTCGCTATTATGACCATACCAGCTATTATCGCCTGATTGACGTGCCAGAACCGGGACGAAATATCTCGCTGATGGTTGGGTGGGAATTTTAATTAACAATTAACATGCCTTTCGCATTCCGGCTCCCTCCCTACGGGGGAGGGCGGGGGGAGAGGCCGATAATTTTTTTAGAAAAAATGAAAAATCTTAAATATATGAGCCTTGTGCTCGCTCTCTTGTGTGTTGTTTCTCTTGGTTTTATCTCTTGCGGTAGTGATGACGATGATGATGAATTGCCTGCAAAGCCAGTCATTACATTGACTGAGATTGGTCACGAAAATAGCAAGCACGCACATCCGGGACATGACCTGCATCTTGAGGCTGATGTTGTTGCCGAGGGACTTATCAAGAGTATCAACATTGAGATTCATCAGGAAAACGGTGGTACGGTGAAGATCGAGAAGGCATATACCGATGGCAAATATATCGGTGTGCGTAATACTGAGTTTCATGAGCATATCAACATACCTGCTAATGCTCCATTAGGCGAGTATCACCTTCACTTCGTCGTTACCGACAATAGGGGGCAGCAAACCGTTGCCGAGAGTGACATCGAACTTGTTGAGGATGATGATGACGATGATGATGACGAGCATGAGCATCATCACGAGTAGAGTAAAGATGAAAGTGTAAAGTATATGAAATTGAATAAGACATATTTATCTCTAATGCTGCTGTGCGCACTCTGTGCGTGCGGCAGCTCTGATGACGATGATGATACAAAGGATATGAACAAGCCTGTCATCAATACCAAGGATATCGTTGCTGTTCCTACGAATTGCGAGGTGTATAAAAGAGGTGACGTTATTCCGTTCAACTGTTTGTTTACGGATGATACGGAACTTGGTGCATACAACATCGAGATTCATCAGAACTTTGACCATCACACGCATAGTACATCGTCTGTGGAGTGTCAGATGGATGAGAAGAAAGATCCTGTCAAGCCCTGGACATACAATCAGGATTTTTCCATACCCTCAGGGCAGAAGTCATTCACGGCGCGTCATGATATCGCCATTCCTGCCGATATAGATCCGGGTGACTATCATTTCATGGTTCGCCTTACTGACCGTGCTGGTTGGCAGGAACTTCATGCTGTAGCAATCAAGATTGCGGAGTAATTAAATCGGCAAACAAAAAGCTGGGGGAACGAATCGTTACCCCAGCTTTTTATTTTCGAATGTATTTGTGAGTGATTACTTGTCGTAGCATTTGAAGATGCTGTCAACGGTGTTGGTGTCCATCTTCTTTGTGAAGAGACTTACGACTGCCACTACTATGAAGCCGCCAACCATAGCAACTGCACCACAGTCGATTGGGTTGAGCAATGAGTTGCTGAGCATCATATTGACAACCGTGAGACCTACACCCCATGCAAAGCAAGCCCATACGCTGGCTGTTGTAACGCCTCTCCAGTAGAGACCGAGCATGAATGGAGCAAGGAAAGCTCCTGCAAGAGCACCCCAAGAGATACCCATGAGCTGAGCGATGAACTGAGGTGGGTTGAGGGCAATCATGAGTGAGAGGGCAATGAAGAACACGATGAGAACTCGCATGATCACAACCTTACGTCTCTCAATCTTCTCTGCAACCTCATCGTCAATCTCGCCACCTTTTACCTCGTCGTCTGATGATTTCTTATCACGATAGATAAGGTCGAGGGTCATTGTCGAAGAAGAGGTGAGTACGAGACTTGCCAATGTTGACATAGAGGCAGAGAGTACGAGGAGCACAACGAGGGCGATAAGCACGTCAGGCAATGTCTCAAGCATAGAAGGTACGATAGAGTCGTAAGCGTATTTATGCTTTTCTGGAGAGAAGGCTGGTTCTGGGTAGAGTCGGCCGAAACTTCCGATGAAATAGCAACCGCCAGAAACGATGAGTGCAAAGATTGTGGAGATTACTGTTCCGCGCTTGATTGCGCTCTCGTCTGTGATAGAATAGAACTTACCAACCATCTGTGGCAATCCCCATGTGCCGAGTGAGGTGAGCACCACAACGCCGAGGAGGCTGAGAGGATTAGGACCGAACCAAGAGGCGAAGTCGCCCAACTGGAATGAAGAGAACATTCCGCTCTTGTCTTCAAGGTCGTGAGTAGTTGGTACCTGTGCAGCCATCTTGTTTATGGCCTCAGTCAAGCCTCCCTGATTGTCGAGCACCACATAGATAACGGTGGTGATACCGAAGAGCATGATGATGCCCTGAATGAAGTCGTTGATAGCTGTTGCCTTATATCCTCCGAGAATGACATAAATGGCTGTGAGAGTTGCCATTATCATGGCGCAATATGAATAAGGTATGCCGAATCCCATCTCGAAGAGTTTTGATATACCCATATACACACCAGCTGTATATGGAATAAGGAATACGAAGGCGATGATGAAGTCGGGCATTGTACGGCTCTGGATGTGCTGTGTCATAAGCTTGGTACGGCGACCAAGTACGATCCAAGCCAAGAGAGAACCGATGATTGCGTTGCCTATGCCTATCCATGAAGCGGAGAGACCATATTTCCAGCCGAACTGTCCGGCATAGCCTACGAATACAACGGCAGAGAAATAGCTTGTTCCGAAGGCGAAGGCTGTGAGCCAAGGGCCTACGGAACGTCCGCCGAGCACGAAGCCGTCAACGCTTTTTGCCTGTTTGCGGGAATATACTCCCACACCGATTGTCACCAACAGGAAGATGACGGTAAGAATGATTTTGATTAGCATAAAAAGACCCACCCCCTTACCCCTCCCATAAAGGGAGGGGAGTAGTTACTACTTTTGTCAGCGGGGTGAAACTGTTTTTGTTTTAGTTATTTAAATTGTTTATTTCTCGATGTAATATTGTACCTCCCCTTTGCGCTTATTATACTATCTACTCCCTCCCCTTTATGGGGAGGGCTGGGGGAGGGGTCTTTTAATTAAACCTCACCTGCATCTGGCACATAATGGCGTTGTTTCCCTTCTTTATGAACTCGCCACCAGCAGTGTATGCGCTCTTATATACATACTGCACCTGGAAACGGCACTTCTTGAAGTACCACCACTGGAAACCGAAGATAGCCTTGTGCTGATCCATACCAAGTGTCTTGTTGAAATTGAAGTAGTCGTAAGAGCCTACGAGATCAAATTTCTTTGGAACGAGAGGCACGCAACCTGTGATGTAGCAACCGCGACTGAGAACATTGCCATCCTTACCTTCAAGATACTCTCCGTGTACGTTGAAAGGCTTTGACTTATAGTCGAAACCTACGCTGTAACGGTTGCGCTTATAGTTCTGACCGACTTCAATTTCTGGATTATAGATAGACTTAGATATTGCGTGACCTTTACCTATCTGACCGGTAGCGATGAGATTTAGGCCTTCTACTGGACTAACCTCCAAGCGTCCGATAACATCCTTTGCATTGTTACCGTCTTTCTTGTTGATTCCCTGTCCGTTCATCACGTCAACCTCGTATTTCACCTTTCCATTGGCAAATTCACCAAGGATAGCTGCACCGAGGTCACGACCATACTGAACACCGAGCAATGGGTCTGAGCCACAACCAGAGAGGTATGTCGCACCTTCGGAATATACATCAATAGCTTCCATCTCGGTAGGAGACAGCTTGTTCTCGTATGTGCAACCGTTCTTGAACTGTCCGAAACGCACGCTGAGCGACTTGTCGTTGGTAAGACGATAGTCTGTGTAATATTCCTGTACCTGAGAATTAAAGTCGTGCATGAACAGGAAGAACCAACGGTCTGTTATTTTTGCGTGTGCAAAGAACAGAGTACGCTTGATGTCAAAACTATTGGCTTTCTCACCGCTTCTATCCCTATCTTGATACGTGTAGCCAGCCTGAGCATAGCCATGAACGACTATTCTATCCATCACGTCAGATAGAAATTCCTTGGTCTTGTTCTCTTCTTTCTGCTCTTGTGCGGAAGCATAGCTGAAAGGGAACAGGCACAGCAGCAATCCGACTGCCATTTTGTAAAAGTGATACATGCTTTTAATACCGTTTTTATTGAAAAATGTTGTATTTGTTTAGATTTTTCATGTGCAAAGATATAAAATTATAATTAGAATGGCAAATTTTTCTAAAAAATATTACATTTATCTTCAATTTTACGATAGTTTTTAGTACCTTTGTACTCGTCAAAATAAAAATCTTTAGATAAAACCTAAATAAAAAATAATGTTAGACAAAAGCGAATATTTACACCCAGACAAGGAATGCCTCTCCAGACAGGAGATTGAGGCATTGCAGCTTGAGCGCCTGAAGGCGACTGTCAAGCATTGCTATACCAATGAAGTTTACAAGAAGAAGTTTGCCGAAGCTGGTATCACTCCTGATGATATACAGACACTCGATGATGTTCGCAAACTTCCTTTCACCACGAAACAGGACTTACGCGACAACTATCCATTCGGCCTCGCGTGCGTACCTCTTAGTAAATGTACCCGACTTCACTCTTCAAGTGGTACTACTGGTAATCCTACCGTTATCCTGCATACTCAGAAGGATATTGACGAATGGGCTAATGCCGTTGCTCGTTGCCTGCACATGGTAGGTCTGCGTGAAGATGATGTTTTTCAGAATTCTTCAGGCTATGGAATGTTCACAGGTGGTCTCGGCTTCCAGTTGGGTGCTGAGCGTCTTGGCGCGCTTACCGTTCCTGCTGCTGCTGGTAATACCCTTCGTCAGATAAAGTTCATCAAGGATTTCGGTACAACTGCCATTCATGCCGTTCCTTCATACGTTACCCGTATCCACGAGGTGATGGAGGAGCAGGGCGTTGATCCTCGTCGTGATACTAAGCTCAAGGTGCTTGCTATTGGTGCTGAGCCACATTCAGAGGAACAGCGTAAGCGTATTGAGAAGATGATGGGAGTAAAGGCATACAACTCATTCGGTATGTCGGAGATGTGTGGTCCTGGTGTTGCCTTTGAGTGTAAGGAACAGAACGGACTTCACTTCTGGGAAGATTACTATATCGTAGAAATTGTTGATCCAGAGACTCTTGAGCCTGTTCCTGATGGCGAGATTGGCGAACTTGTGCTCACCACCCTTAACCGTGAGGCTATGCCTTTGTTGCGTTATCGTACTCGTGACCTTACCCGTGTGCTTGGTCGTACATGTCCTTGCGGACGTAACCATGTGCGTCTTGACCGTATGAAAGGTCGTTCTGATGATATGATGGTGCTCCGTGGCGTTAATATCTTCCCAATTCAGATTGAGAAGATTCTCATGCAGTTCAAGGAACTTGCAAGCAACTATCTCATCACCCTCACTACCGATGCTGATAACGACAACATGACTGTTGAGGTTGAGCTTGAGGAACTCTTTACTGATGATTTCCAGCGTTTGCTGAAGCTTCAGAAGGATGTTACCCGTGCTCTCAAGGATGAAATTCTGCTCACTCCGCATGTGAAGCTCGTGCCAAAGGGAACTCTTCCTGTTAGTGAGGGCAAGGCTGTCAGAGTTGTGGATAAGAGAACCGTTTATCAATAAATCTAATCTATTATGACTATCAAACAACTTTCAATATTCATAGAGAACAAGAGCGGTACGCTTATCAAGGTTCTCGATATGCTCAGCAAGGCAGGTATTCAGATTATTGCATCTACCGTTGCTGACACTCAGGAATATGGCATCTATCGCATGTCTTCGCTCTTTACGTTGACGATAAGCCAGGTGCTGCTGCTGAGACTCTCAAGACTCTTTCTGATGCAGGAATCGCCATTTCGTATATCTACACATTCCTCATCAATGGTAAGGGTGTGCTTGTATTCCGTACAAGCGATATGGATAAGACCAACGAGGTGATAGCTTTGAATAAGCTGAATAGTGTGGTGACACTATAAATATCTGAAATATGAAGATAACTCTATTGCAGCAGGATATAGCGTGGGCTGATCCTGTTGAGAACCAAAGGCGTAGTGAGGCGGCAATCCTTGCTGCGCCTTTGTCTGATTTATATGTGCTCCCTGAAATGTGGAGCACTGGTTTTAATGCTATTGACGAGGATACCATTTCCCTTCTATGGATGAAAGACATGGCGGCAAGGATGAATGCGGCTGTGGCAGGTAGTATTTCGGTAAAGGCAGAGGACGGTACGAAACGCAACAGATTCTATTTCGTTATGCCTCCTACTGAAAAGTGCCCTGAAGGAAAGATTGAGTATTATGACAAGCGTCATCTCTTTTCTTACGGAAACGAGCAACTTCATTATTCCGCAGGCGAGGAATTGAAAGTTGTGGAATGGCGCGGAGTGAAGCTTCTTTTACAGGTCTGTTACGACCTTCGCTTTCCCGTTTTTTCTCGTAATAGAATTGATAGGCATTCCGAAGCCGGTTCCAACTACCTTTACGATTGTGCTCTTTACGTTGCTTCTTGGCCGGCTTCTCGCATCAAACCTTGGCGCATTTTATTGCAGGCTCGGGCGGTAGAAAATCAATGTTATGTCGCAGGCGTGAATAGGGTGGGGAAAGACCCCGTGTGCAGATATTGCGGAGGTACGGAAATGATAGATGCTTATGGTAAGGTAGTAGCATCCTGTCCCGATGATGAGGTCACAAGCACTACTTTTGAGTTGCAAATGGAAGCACTTCATGCGTTCAGGACGAAATTTCCTGTGTTAGAGGATGCTGACGCTTTTTCTCTATTTTGTAAAGCATGATGCGTTTACAAAATAGCTACTTTAATACAAAAATGCATGAAATAGTGCGTATCTGTAAAATCTACAAAGTGCTACACAGAAATGCAAATAATAGTTCAAATTTGTATAGAATTATGGAAAAATCGTCCAAAAATAGTGCATTTCTGTAAAAATATTGACTTTTCTCAAAAAAAAGTCTCAAAAAATTTGCAAAGTATATAAAAAACCATTAACTTTGCAACCGTTATCCTGAATACAATCTTTTTACCTTAAAGAAGCTAATACCTATTGAGATTGGAACGTTCGCACTGTGAAGTGAGGACGTTTCTTGTTTTATATACCTTTTGCATCTTTTTATGTTGCTTCTTCCCGGTTGCATGACGTGATAAAAATGCTCGTTTGTTTTTGCGCTTTTGTATGTTGATTCAAATGCTGATTATGTGCCGTTTTTGTGGTGTTTGAATATGGAAAAATATATATTGATTTTACATGGATTCAGTCATGAAAAAACAAAGCGAAAAATCATCGTCTTACTATCCCTTTACGGTAGTGTTTTCAACGTGAAAAAATGTCGTTCCCGAACTCGGTTCACTCGTTTTTTTGCTTCCTTTTTGTCGGGCAAAAAGAATGTAAACTTATGGGGTTAATAAAGTTTTCACGCAAAAAAATTCTTCATTCTAAATTTATTGTTGTAACTTTGCACTCGCAATGTAAATGATAAAATGAAAAAATATAAAATGAAAAATACAAATTAGTATTGTTCATTATTCATTTTTCATTGTTCATTTAAAATATATTGTAGATGAAAATGTATTGGTTTATTTTCTGTCAAGGTGATCTTCTCCTTCAGAAGATTGATGAAGGGCAGTTCACCATCCCAAAGGGTGAGGAACCGCCTGTAGCCTTGAAGGCTTGGAATACCGTGCATAACATCACCCCTATGGATGATGGTACGCTCGTGAAGACCGTAAGGGTTGACAATCCCATTACCTCGCTCGAAGGTTTTGAGATGTGCCCTCTTCGTCAGTCTTACTACAAGCTTCCTCATGACCTTTATCTAAAGGCTGGCAAATGCCACGAAATCCTTTACTGGGATATGAACACCAAGTTCTGCGGTGTTTGTGGTGCTCCGATGAAACAGGAAACCGACATCTCGAAGCGTTGTACTGGTTGCGGAAAGGAAATATGGCCACAGCTTGCTACGGCTGTCATAGTCCTTATTCGTAAAGGACCAGACGAAGTTCTGCTTGTCCGTGCCAAGAATTTCCGCAGTAATCATTATGGATTGGTGGCTGGCTTCGTCGAGACAGGCGAAACGCTTGAAGAGGCTGTCGTGCGTGAGGTGCATGAGGAAGTAGGGCTTGAGATTACCAATGTTCGTTATTTCGGTTCTCAGCCTTGGCCTTATCCTTGCGGACTTATGGTAGGCTTTAATGCCGACTATGTATCAGGCGAAATAAAGCTTCAGGAAGAAGAAATAGCGAAGGGCGGTTGGTTCCATAGGAATCATTTGCCTGAGATTCCCGAAAAGCTCTCTATTGCCAGAATGTTGATTGATGATTGGTTAAAAGAAACATTATGAAAAAGATAAAGACAGGATACCTTGCGTCTGCTATTGGATGCTTGGTCGTAGTGATAGGCATCGTGTGCTACTTCCTCTTTGCTGGCATCGCAAAGAAAGAAGGCACCTCATATCTCTTCATTGACGATGATGACGATATGGATTCTGTTAGTGTCAAGCTTTCCGAGATTGCTACTCCAACGGGTGTTTGCGCTGTGCGTACTATGGCTCGTCACATGGGTTATGTGGATAAGATCCGAACAGGTCGCTATCTCCTCAACGACGACATGAACGCCTTGCAGTTCTTCCGTAACCTTCGTAATGGGCATCAGGAACCTCTGAAACTCGTTATGCCGAGTGTCCGTACCAAGGTGCGTCTTTCGCAGGAACTGGGTAGGATGATGATGTTCCGTGACGCGGATTTCCTCAAGGCTATAACGGATGCCTCTGTGTGCGAGAAATACGGTCTTGACACAGCTACTATCATTTCAATGTTCGTTCCTAATACATACGAGGTCTATTGGGACACTTCCGTGGAGAAGTTCCTTGACCGTATGAAGAAGGAGAGTGACCGTTTCTGGAACAGCGAGCGTAAGGCAAAGGCTGATAAGCTTCAGCTCAATCCTGTTGAGGTCATCACGCTTGCAAGTATTATCGATGAGGAGACTGCCAATAACGGTGAGAAACCGATGATCGCGGGTATGTACTACAATCGTCTGAAACAGAATATGCCATTACAGGCAGATCCTACTATCAAGTTCGCTCTTCAGCAGTTTGAGCTTCGTCGTATCTATACCAAGCTTCTGAGCGTTGATAGTCCTTATAACACATATCGTAATGAGGGACTTCCTCCAGGTCCTATTCGTATTCCAAGCGTTGCGGGTATTGATGCAGTTCTTAATCTCGTGCATCACGACTATCTCTATATGTGCGCCAAGGAGGATTTCTCAGGTACTCACAACTTCGCAAAGACATACAAAGAGCATCTTGCTAATGCAGCAAAGTATTCAGAGGCTCTTGATAAGAGAGGTGTGAAGTAAAAGAAAGACAGCTTTATCTCCGTAGTAAAATATAACCAAACTCGGTGCAAGTCCTATGTAAATCCCATTCAGGAACGGACTTTCACCGAGTTTTTTTTGTAGTAAAGGGGAATGAGATAGGATGAATTGTGAAATCTAATACCTCCAAATAAATTTAGAAATAATTAATTAACGTGAGTTCGACGAATTTATTCAGTTGTATATTGTTGACTATCATGTGGTTGAAAGAGCTATGAAGGAGCGATACCTAATAGGGCAGTCCGTTAGGGCTGTCATATTTGTCGATATAGGGGGTATGAGGTCTGAAGGACCGACACCTAAAGTCTTCAGGT
>CADCIQ010000058.1 GCA_902801425.1 uncultured Bacteroidales bacterium
GGAGCGTAAGCGACATTTCTCAAATTCTTGTAAATTCAAAGAAAAAAATCTCTAATTCTCTAATTCTTGATAATAAATTAAATTTGACCACTTACTTACTACTTAAGCGACTTTATGGGCGATACTACTTGTACTCCTTTCACTCCTTAAACTGATTAATTAAACTGACCGGCTTTTTATAGAATGCATTTTTTTTGCAAATCTATGAACGATTACGTTTTTCGTGTGTATGCTTTAATGTAAACACGAAGTAAATAACCAAAACAAACAAGAATATGAAGAGATTATTCATCATGGCTGTTACGTTTCTCTTATGCCTGACTGCTAATGCACAGGACATAGAGCCAATAGTTTTTGATATGAAGAATGTATCTATAAATAATGATAAGGGAAAGATGATTGGCCTGATGGGGGCATGGAAGAAAGTAGTGGAGAAATATCCGCAAAATCAACGTGCATGGAGAAACCTGTTTTTTGCCACTTTCATAGGTGAAGGAAATTCGTTGTCAGACTTGAACACGGACGACTTCAAGAATCCCAGAACGGCACTCGTTATGAGGAAAATGAAAGAGGCTATTCCTGATAGCTATGTGTTCTATCTGTGCGCCTGTCATTTCTGGTTAGAGAAAGAGTGGGGTAAATGGGATAAGGATATTCTGCGAAAGGCAATAGAAATGATGCCCTATGATGCCTGTGATGAGGATGTTCTTAGGCTTGCAAAGTTGCTTTGGGAAAAGGATTGTAACAACGATAAATTGCTGACCAAAGTATATTATCGGATATATGATAAACATTTATATCCCTATAGGGAAATGCGCTATGGGTGGAATCTGGTAAAAAGTATGCCCCAGAATGCTATATTCGTTGCTCATGATGCTATGGAGCTTGAACCTGTAAAGATAATACAGGAAGCTTTGGATGAACGAAAGGATATAACTGTTATTCCTTATAAATTCATCTTTAGTAGTGAATTCCGGGATTCTATATGTAAAAGACTTGACATAAAACCTTTTGTTCTTAAAAAGAAAAAAGATATTACAGATGAAGACTATGTGGCAAAATTCACCATGCACTTGATAAAGGAAACGAAACGTCCTTTGTATCAACCACTTGACATGATAAATTATTCAAATTTATGTATGGATAGTCTATATAATGAAGGGCTGTTGGTGAAATATAGTGATAAACGCTATGACAACATAAGTGTCCTATTAAATAACGTGAGAAATGTTTACGACTTGAAATATCTGGCTGAGCCTCCTCTTGTTAAGGATTTGAATTACGATAGTACGAATGAGCACAAGATTGTGATGTCGCTCACTTATGTGGTAAAACTATTACGGAAACGAGGTTTGGAAAATGAGGCGAACTATTTTCATAGTATCATATTTGAGTTTTGCGTTAAAAATGCAGATGGTTCTATGGCTAGAGAAGTAGAAGACATATTAAGCAATAGGAATTATGAGAATACCCCTGATCTTTAACTCCGTAGTCTCGCTCTCGGATGAGGATTTGATGAAGCGCGTGGCGAGCAAGGATGATGATAGGGCTTTTGATGAGCTTTATCATCGTTATGCCCGACGTGTCATGGGATTTCTCATGCGACAACTGAATGACTCGGAAAAGGCGGCAGATCTCGTGCAGGATGCTTTCATGCGCTTGTGGTCGAGTAGGGAACGGTATGTTTCTGATAGGTGTTTCTCAACGTGGCTTTTCTCGATAGCATATAATCTGCTAAAGAACGAATACCGACGATCGGGGTATTCCAGTAAATATGTTGAACACGTTATGAATTGCACGACAGAGGAACATGGTGATGACTTGGATCTGAGGCTGGATGACCATCTGTTTGACGAGGCTCTGCGTAAGGAACTGTCTCTGCTTGATGCTGATAGCCGATTGTTGTTCTCCCTTCGTTTTGAGGAGGAAATGACAGTTCCTCAGATAGCGGAGGTGATGAAGATTCCGGAAGGAACGGTGAAGTCTCGCCAACACACAATAGTTAGAAATATGAAACAAAAATTGAAAATATATGAGATTCGAAGATAGACTTAGGGATTCCGCAAAGCGACTTATGGAGGAAGAGAACAGTCGGTTGGTTGTTCCGAAGAATCCTCGTGGCAATAGTAAATTGAACTGGGGCTGGATAGCTACTCCTGCGGCTGCGGTTGTCGGTATCCTGTTCGGAATGTCGCTACCGATGACGAACCCGTCTTCTGATGGAGATACGGATAGACTTGGCATGACGGCTCAACTTCGAGATACCGTGTTTATGAATAATGACATTATTGATACGGTGTATATCACTAAGACGATAGAGAAACAGAAGGTCGTTGAAAAGGTGGTATGGAAGGACAGAGAACAGGAGCAACAGACTATAGCCCAGACAGATATTGTTGATTCCCTTGACTTTGAGTCAGAATGCACCTCCCTCGCTTGTGACGGGATAGACTACGCATATTTTAAGAGAAAGTAGAAACCCACAGCAGCCCACCCAGTCCCTCCCCAAGGGAGGGCTCCACCCCCCTTACCCCCTCCAGGGGGAGTAGTTACATTCTTTCGCTTGTAGGGGATTGTTTAGGGTTTCATTACTATCAAATACTCCCTCCCTTGGGGAGGGTAGGGGAGGGTCTTTTATTCTTATTCAATTATACTCAAAAACTCAGTTATGAAACAATCAGTATTTTCACTTCCCTTTGGGAGAATATGCAGGGATCCACCACGGGTAATGACAAATTACTAATTTCGAGTTCTCTATTTAACGTGAGTTCGACGAATTCGCACCTTTGGTGCTTAAACTGACAATAATTACCAATCTTGCCAATCTTCAACCAATAAAAATGAAAATTTATGGAAAAAGATTGCGCAGATTGGTAATTATTGTCAGTTAAAAAGCATCTTGCTGCTAGACAATTATAATTGGTCGAATTCGCGTTAATTAGTAATTCGTAATTACCTTGATCCACTCCGGCTTATGCGCTCTTATGGTAACTTCCTCTTGCCCCTTCACGGGGAATGTCGAAGAGATCGACGGCTCGAAGAGGAAAGTCAAAGGGTGCCCGAAGGGCGGGAATGGGGGTGTGGCTGTTATCACTATTTCCTGCGCATGCAGATACAGCCTCTTTGCGTGCTTGCCGTATAGGTCATCACCGAGTATTGGCATACCGAGACCATCAGGATGTGCACAATGCACTCGTAACTGATGTGTGCGCCCGGTTATAGGGTTTAGTTTAAGAAGCGTGCGCGGTTGCCCTTCAACCTCTACTTCACCCATAACTTCATATATTGTCAGAGCCTCCTTGCCATTCTCATAATCCACCTTCTGACAAGGACGGTTAAGATAGTCGGATGATAGCGGAAGTGAAATCTCGCCCTTTGTGCCGACAGGCATAGGGAGGATGCCTTCGAGGAGGGCGAAGTAAGTTTTCGAAAGCCTACCCCGACCCTCCCAAAGGGAGGGAGATTTTATATAGCTTTTTTCAGCTAAAGGTCTTATGGTTTCATTACTATCTATAATACATCCTTCCCTTTGGGAAGGCTTGGTTAGGCTTTTCTGCACCTCCTTATACACTTCCATCGTCTTGGCAGCAATAAGTACACCAGAGGTCTGCATGTCAAGGCGATGAGCCATGATGAGTTCTGGACAGTCAGGACGCATCTCACGGAGAATATCAAGCGCACTCTTACGCTTGGATTTCCCCGGTACACTCAGCATCCCTTCTGGCTTATCAACCACAATGATGTTTTCGTTCTCAAAAAGAATAGGTAAGGATGTTCGCTCTTCTGGCTCTTCAAGTGGATTTGCTTCAACATCAAGACCTTGCAGCATCCAGTCAAGAATAGGCTTGCAACGGCTTTGGCAGGCGGGGCGGAAAGAGAAAGACAGCCCCTCACCTGCCCTACGGGCATCCTCTCCCCAAGGGGCGAGGGTAAAGTTAGTATTTCCAATCACGTTTTCAGCGAACGAAGGTAACTTCCTCCTCGCCCCTTGGGGAGAGGATGCCCACAGGGCAGGTGAGGGGCAAATCTCCGCTATCTCCACAGGCTTTAATTCTTTTATGTAGGCATACTGAAGGAGTTTTGGGGCACAACATTCGCCTGAGCCAGACGGTGGGATAACGCATTTAGAGCCAGTACGTTCTGCCCATTCAGAAAAGATGTCGAGAAGATTCTTCTTTTCACCATTGGCATTAAGCATAACAAAATTCTCGAAGAGCCAATGTTGAAGAGAATCGGATTTGCGCTTACGTTCTTGCTTTAGTGATGTGATATGATCTTGAATGGTCTGCAAGGCATTACGGCATTCTGCAACCCTATCGTTCCACACCGCTTTCTGCCTACGAAATTCCCCCTTCTCAAACTGTCGTTGACGGCAATAAGCCTCGTATTCATCAGAAGAAGGATCGATATTGCGCGAAGGAGGAAGCACGGGCTTAGCCTTTTCTGCCTCATAAAGAGCTTCACGCGCTTGGTGAAGTTCATCGGAAGCAGAGAGACGGTCAATCTCCTTGTTGATATTTACTATTTCCGCTTCGTGTGTCTTGAAATACCCTTTTTCGTCAAGATAATCGAAGACTGGTGGTACAAATCCTTCAATGTCGTATCGCCCAAGCATCTGCCCGGAATATGCAAACAATGTCTCACTCTCAGTTATCAGCACCCCGAATGTCTTTCCACCTCGCACCTCCTCATGCCACTCTGGATGAGAATGAATGACATCGAGAAGCGAAGAAACTGCTTGCTCGCAGCGAGCGGATGGGGTGTAGTAGAAAGGGTTGTTCATCGTGTGGCCTCTCCCCCCCGCCCTCCCCCGTAGGGAGGGAGCCGGAAGGCGAAAAGAATAGTAAAACAATTATTTGCGGTTAAAATCAATCTCTCATTACCGAATCGGCTCCCTCCCTACGGGGGAGGGCGGGGGGAGAGGCCGTTTTACAGTTCCTCCAAATGCCTCTCCAGCGGAATACCTCTGTTCTTATCCTTATTCTCCTTGTTAGCTTCTATCCAATGGCTCAGGGTGTCCATAGCGATGCGGGCAGAACTGCGGAGAGAATCTCCACGAAGCAGATGGCCATCCACAATGGCAGAGAAGATATCACCTGTGCCAGGGAAGTGAACAGGAATCTCGTCGTATGGAAGAAGGAAGAACTCACCTTCATATCCTGCCACTACGTGAGAACCGTCAGCCAACAATATGGAAGTGATGAGCACCGACTTTGCACCAAGAGCACGAAGTTTCTCCACAAGTTCCAGAACCTCTTCCTCGGTAATGCCATTAGCCTTATAAGGGGTATCCGTGAGATAGCAAGCCTCGGTATAGTTAGGGAAGATGAGATGAGCCACACTCACCATCTGACGCATGGAATTGATAGTTGAAGGTGTAACTCCATTGTATAGCTTTCCCTCGTCACCCATGATAGGGTCAACAAGAATCACACTACCTTTTTCTGCCTCCTCACTACAGTATTTTGCCACTATGGCAGCCTGTCGCTCAGAGGCTATGAAACCTGTAGCTATGGCATCAAATGAGAACCCGAGCTCACGCCATACAGGGAACACGCCCGTTATATAATCGGTAGTCTCAAGGATGTTGAACTTACCATAGTCGAGTGTGTTGCTCACGAGGGCAGTAGGGAGGTTATACACGAGGTTACCCATATACGAAAGGATTGGCAACATAGCAGCCGTAGCCACCTTGCCATATCCGCACATATCATTAATCAGAAGAATCTTATTACCTTGCATGGGTGCAAAGGTACTGAAATTCTGCATCAAATCAAAATAAATCGGGAATTATATCTTTTTTTTCAAACAAAATCACTAACTTTGCACTAAAAATACGGTCTCTCCTCCCGCCTTCCTGGGGGAGTGGTTAGTATTTACTGTCATTTTGGATAAAATCTATAAAACATCCTTCCCTTTGGGAAGGCTTGGTTAGGCTATATGGAAAATATACAACAAGAAGAACTGATGCTGCTTAGAATCACGGGTGAGGATCGTCCGGGACTTACCGCCAGCATCATGGCTATACTCGCGAAATACGATGCCAGCGTACAGGACATCGGCCAGGCTGATATTCACTCTACCCTATCTCTGGGTATTCTTATCCGAGTTCAGGAAAAGTATTCTGGCTTTGTAATGAAGGAACTGCTCTTCAAGGCTACAGAGCTGAATGTGAACATCGGTTTCATACCAATCACAATGGAGCAGTATGAGGACTGGGTTTCCCGTCAGGGCAAGAACAGATACATGCTCACGGTACTTGGTCGTAAGCTGGAGGCTCGTCAGATTGGTGCCGTTGCTCAGCTCATTGCTGATCAGGGACTTAACATTGATGCTATCATCCGAATGTCTGGTCGTTCAAGCATCGAGCATCCACGAGAGAATGCCCGTGCTTGCATCCAGTTCTCTGTACGCGGCAATCCATCAGATAAGAATGAGCTTCACGCGCAGTTACTCCGTCTCTCTTCAGAAATGGAGATTGACTGCTCTTTCCAGTGTGACAATATGTACCGTCGTATGCGTCGCCTTATCTGCTTTGATATGGATTCTACTCTCATTCAGGCAGAGGTTATCGACGAGCTTGCACGCAAGCATGGCGTATATGATCAGGTGGCTGCAATCACGGCTTCTGCCATGCGTGGTGAGATTGATTTCAAGGAATCATTCACAAGACGTTGTAAGCTGCTCAAGGGATTGGATGTCAGCGTAATGCGTGATATTGCGGAGAACCTACCATTCACCGAGGGCGTTGACCGCCTGATGTATGTGCTCAAGAAATACGGCTATAAGATTGCCATTCTCTCTGGTGGTTTCACATTCTTTGGAGAGTATATCCAGAAGAAATACGGCATAGATTACGTTTATGCCAACGAACTTGAGATTGACGAGACAGGCCACCTCACAGGTAACTATGTAGGTGAGATTGTAGATGGTCGTCGCAAGGCAGAGCTTCTGAAACTCATAGCACAGGTAGAGAAAGTTGACCTCCAGCAGACTATTGCCGTAGGTGATGGTGCCAACGACCTCCCAATGCTCTCAGAGGCAGGTCTTGGTATAGCCTTCCACGCCAAGCCAAAGGTGGTGGCAAATGCCGATCAGTCAATCAACACCATCGGTCTTGATGGCGTTCTCTACTTCCTCGGCTTCAAGGATAGCTATCTGGACGAGAAGGCGCAGTAAAGGAAAGATATAAATAAAAACTGAAATTATTTTGTAATTTCAGTTTTTATTCTTATTTTTGCACCAAAAAGATATAAAGTTATGACAGCCATACAGTTAAATGCCGAGATTCTTCGCAATATGAGCATCATTGCCGAAGATGAGACCCTGCTAAAGCGAGCAGCGAAATATCTGCGTAAACTCGTTTCGGAAAAGGAAGATTCTACGCTCTTCACTAAGGAAGAGTTCTTTGCTCGTATAGACAAAGCAAAGAAACAGTCTGGCAAGCAGTTTTCCAGCGTTGAGGAACTTGACCAATACATCCGCAACTTATGAGGCGCTACACCGTAGAAATTAAGAAACAGGCCCTGGATGATCTTAAAGTTCTGAGCAAAAGTGAGCCCAAAGCCTATCAAAAGGCCCTTAAACTCATTGCAGAACTTTATGAGCACCCACAGACTGGTACAGGGAAACCTGAACAACTTAAGGGGGGCGGAGGCACATTGTGGAGTCGTCGCATCACTCAGAAGCATCGCTTGATATACGAAATTATTGAAACAGTAGTTCACGTAGATGTATTGTCTGCCTACGGGCATTATGATGACAAATGATTTGTTGTAATTTGTCCAACTGCTTGGATGAGGCACCAGTAAAGCCTAACCAAGCCTTTTCTCCCTTAGGTCGAAGGGTCTTCGACAAATCTCCCAAAGGGAAGGATGTTTAATTAAAATATGCCGCTTAAAGTAGCATCCCTTTAAGCGGCATATTTTTTTGCATTCGTGTAGAGATTCATTCGGGATAAGAAAAGTATAGTTTGCATTATGGATATATAGCAGCGAGAGCGTATAAAAAACAAATAATTTGTTTAATTATAGACGAAAGTCTTGTTAATTCAGAAAAATATCGTAACTTTGCAACCAAGATTAGGATAGGAGATATTAATATGGCAACAGCAATCAAAGCAATCCCTACGCTGAAAGGCAAGGAAGCACGCGAGTTTCTTCGTCGTGCAGAAGAAGCCGAGCGTGATTTTAAGGGAAATAAGAACAAGGATCAGCATCCCTTCTGTGTAATGGCTCATAAGATACTGAGCAAGGCAGGGATGTTGTAATACTCGAATTTGCATATGTCTTTCTTGATAGAACAATGCACATTCTTTGAACTGACAGAGGACGTTCTCGCCACCTGTCAGCCTTTTTCTTGTGGCAATGCAGATTTGGATGATTTCTTCTTGAATGATGCCACTCGCTATGCCCATTTTATGATGGGGAAGACATATTGTTTTCGTCTAAATAGTGACCCGACGAGGATTGTCTGCGCCTTGACCCTTTCCAATGACAGTATCCGAATCTATGATCTCCCTCGTAGCCGACGCGACTACATGAAGAGTCTTACCCACCATGAGAAACCACTACGTCGATACCCCGGTGTATTAATCGGTCGTCTTGGTGTTAGCAGCGAATTTGCAGGTCAGGGAATCGGTAGTGAAGCCCTTGATTTTGTTAAGGGTTGGTTCTATTCCAGTAGTAACAAGACAGGATGCCGATTTGTAATTGTTGATGCTGTTAATGAGCCACAAGTCCTTTCTTTCTACGAAAAGAATGCCTTCCGCCCTCTTTTCCCTACACAGGAACAGGAATTTGCCTATACCACGGGAAAGAAAGATACTCCCGTCATATTAAATACTCGTCTGATGTACTTTGACTTGTTGAATTTACGCCAAGAGGACGGCTATCTGGATGAGAAGGCGCAGTAAAAATGAAATAAATGATATTCTAAATACCCAAAAGAGGGCATCTCGTAATGAGGTGCCCTCTTTGCTTAGTAGAGAAAACCTATCTTGAGTTAAATTGCATTATCAATGCATATAAATCAATTTGTGTCTTCTTAGAATTCTCTAACATAACGTCAGTTCGACGAATTTATATCCTTCAATACAAATACGCACCTTTGGTGCTGAACTGACAATAATAAGAGAAGCGGATTTATCTGATTTATCTGATAGCTGGTGCGATACGTATTCTGCTAATTTTCAGATAAATCAACGTGAATTCTACGAATTTGTCTACTTGTATATTGTTGAATATCATGTAGTTGAAAGAGCTCTGAAGGAGCGATACCTAAAAGGACAGTCCGTTAGGGCTGTTATATTTGTCGATATAGGGGGATGAGGTCTGTAGGACCGACACCTACTGTATTTATCTATGTTTTTAGGTGTCGCACTTACAGCGCTCCTTTAATCACGCATCTACCGAATAACAGCCCTATCGAACTGCCCTATTAGGTGTCGGGCTTTCAGCCCTCGCAGTCTTGAATTCGTCGAACTCACGTTAATTTACTAACGAATTTTATCTTTAAAATGTCATTTATTGGGATTGTTGGGATGATGTCATTGCAAAAAAAGAAAGAAATAATATCATAAATATGCCACTTAAAGGTTCATGCCTTTAAGTGGCATTTTCTGTATTTGTAACTTATTACAAGAAAAAATACAAATAAACACTCGTATTTCTTGCTTAATCTGATAATTTTTTATATTTTTGCATCCGATAGTCTCGGTTAAGTTCGACAAAGAGATGCCAGAATGCAATAAAGACCGTTACTGTCATACATATTAACGAATGGCGTTTATCGCTTTTCCTTTGGCTCTTGAAATCTACCAAATCTCAAAAGCTCGTCAAGGTGAAAGGATGATAGACTCCACATAGGTGCGTTATTGTACCCGTACCTCGTTATGCCCCTTTGGGGGTATGACGGGTACGTTACGTATATACCTATTCGGGAGTTCTGTTGTTGCATTATATCCTACGAGTAAGGCTTTGGTAGAGCCTCAAGAGCGGGATTGCAACAAACAGACTCCCGCTTTTCGTGTTATGTAGTTTAACCTAATAACTTGCACATAATCCATTCAGGGAGCGATGGATATTGATAAAATTTAGCTCTCATGCCTAAACAATTCTTTACCAACCGTGAAGGTAATACCCTGATGAAGCAATTCGAAGGATTACTTCAAAACAATCCCGATATCAAGTATCTTGATTCTGTTGTAGGGTTTCTTCGAGCTTCTGGCTATTTCACACTTCGTCCATTCCTAAACAGCATTAACAGGGTTCGCATACTTATTGGCATAGATGTCGATAAGTACATAGCCAATGCCCACAATAAAGGACAGCTATTCTTGGGTGCAGAAGAGGAGGTAAAACAAGATTATCTCGCACAATTACGTAAGGATATAGAATCTTCCGCATATTCAAGCCAAGTGGAAAAAGGAATTTTCCAAATGGTAGAAGACCTCGTAAACGGCAAACTTGAGCTTCGCGCTCATCCAAGCAAGAAAATCCACGCAAAGATATATGTGCTTTATCCAGAAGAACTCAATGAGTTTAAATTGGTGGGAGCTGCAATTACGGGATCAAGCAATTTGAGTGGTAATGGCTTGGGCACAAGTCAGGAAACTCAGTATGAATTCAATGTGCAATTGAGAGACTATGAGGACGTAAAATTTGCAAAAGACGAGTTTGAACAATTATGGGCAGAAGCAGAAGGATGCCCGATTACAGCAGAGGACATATCAACGACCTCAATCGGCGGAACATACCTTTCTGGTGATGTAACTCCATACGAGCTATATATTAAAATGCTAATGGAGTATTTCTCCGATCGAGTACTTGCTACAGATGCACAGGATGCCTTTGATATGCCTGAGGGATATACACGCTATGAATATCAAAGTGATGCCGTTATAGAAGGATATAAGAAACTGCTGAAATATGATGGATTCTTCCTTGCCGATGTAGTAGGTCTAGGCAAAACTGTTATTGCATCAATGATAGCAAAGCAGTTCTGTATTGACAATGGATATGAGAATACCCATATTCTTGTCGTATATCCACCTGCGGTTGAACAGAACTGGAAACAGACATTCAAGGACTTTGGCATTGACCGCTATACAAAATTCATTACCAATGGCAGTCTCAAAAAAGTTCTTGATGAAGAGGACTTAAATTATTGGAACGCAGATGAATATGACCTCGTACTCGTTGACGAGGCCCATAAATTCCGTACACATACTAATACTGCATTTACCGAACTTCAGGAGATATGCAAGATGCCGCGAATCAATCAAGGCAATATTCCCGGCTACAAGAAAAAGATCATGCTGATTTCGGCAACTCCAATGAACAATACACCTGCGGATCTCTACAATGAAATTCTATTATTCCAAGACCCACGTTGTTGTACTATTGAAGGTGTTCCCAATCTTACATCTTTCTTCAGTCCTCTCATTGTGGAATTCAAGAAACTTAGGCGTGACCCTCAATATGACCTGAAGAAATTCAAGGAACTCGCAGAAAAAGTGCGTGACCGTGTAATCAAGCCTATCACGGTTCGACGCACTCGAACCGACATAGAATCCATTCCACGATACAACAAGGATGTAAAGGGATTCCCGAAGGTTGCTGCTCCAGAAATGAAGACATACGAGATGAATGACCGTATAGCAGATATGTTTGAGGATGCAATGGAAACATTGGTAAACAAGCTTACATACGCTCGCTATCAGGCTATCGCATATCTGTTACCAGAGAAATCGGAAGGGCTCTATGACAATGCGCAACTCATTTCACGTAGTTTGGCAAGTATTCGTAAAAACGGACTCGTCAAGAGGCTTGAAAGTTCGTTCTATGCATTCCAGACCTCTATCAACAGATTCCGTGATGCAAACAAGAACATGATCAATATGTTTGAGAACGATAAAGTCTTTATCGCTCCTGACCTTGACATCAACCATCTATATGACCTTGGACTTAGCGATGACGAGATAGAAGAAAGACTGAATCAAAAATCCGAGGACAACCCTAAGAATCAGGTATTCAAGGCAGATGATTTCGATTCTGAATTTATCAAAATGCTTCGCAAAGATCAGGAAGTTCTTGAAGATATGTGTGGAAAATGGGAATCCGTGACAGATGAAGATGATTCCAAGTTCGACAAATTCAATGATATCCTTAAACATGAATTGTTCAAGAAAGAACGTAATCCCGGGCAGAAACTTGTTGTTTTCTCAGAATCAGTTGATACTGTGGAATATCTCAAGCGTCGCATAGGTCGTGATGATGTCCTTGTTGTCTCCGCCGACAATCGCAAGAAACTCTTCAAGGAAATCTGTGAGAACTTTGATGCCAACTATAAGACCAAGAAGAACGACTATAACATCATCATCACGACAGATGTACTTGCAGAGGGCGTGAATCTACATCGTTCAAACATCATAATCAACTACGACACGCCATGGAACGCTACCAAGCTTATGCAGCGTATCGGTCGTGTAAACCGTATAGGATCAGAGGGAAAGAATATCTATAACTACGTATTCTATCCGTCACGTCAGGGAAATCAGATTATCAGACTTAATCAGATAGCATTGTCAAAGATACAGACTTTCCACTCAACCTTTGGTGAAGACAACCAGATATATTCACAGGAGGAAATCATTGATCGCAATCTCGAAAAACTCTTTACCGAAGGTATGCGAAACAATAAGGATGATTTCAACGATGAAATTCCGTTCTATGAGGAATTGCGTTCTCTATATCTTAATAACCGAAGGGAATATAATCGTATCGCGAAACTATCCATCCGCTCTCGTACAGGGCGTAACCCACACACGATAGAAGGTGTAACGCTATCAGGTGACACTATTGTTTTTCTAAAAACGAATATGCGAAAGTCTTTCTTCCGTGCAAGTGATGAGTCTGTAGAGGAACTGTCTGTTGTTGATTCCCTCAAATATTTCAAGGCTGATATGGCAGAGGAAAAACAAGAACGTATTCCACATCATCACGACCATGTGAAAAAGGCACTTGAAATGTTCCATAGGCTTCGCGGAGAGGAATGTGTGGCTGAAGAAACGCTTGCCCAACAAGCCGGAGCGACCCTTGGTGCACAAGTAAATATCGCTACAAACCTTCTGAACCTATTTCTTCCAGAAATACAAGATCAGTCTTTATATCAGCAAGTAGTACAATTAAGAACACTTGCAGAAAGAGGTGTGATAACAATCATAGCCAAAAGGCTGCAACGTATGCAGAAAAAGATGCAACGAGGCAAACTAAAACACGATGAAGTCTTATCACAAATCATCGACATGGCAAGGAAATACAACGCATACTATCTCAGCGCAGAAGACATGAAGCGTGAAACCGAGACTGAGGCAGAAATCATATTAAGTGAATCTTTTAAATAACATTTGAATTATGGATTATCGCAAAATATTAGAATCAAGATATGACCGAAAGGATTGGCAAGATCTTCTTCATGACATCTTCCATCAGAAAGTGCAGTTCTGGCAACAGCCACAGCAAGTTCCCGTAGATAAAACTACAGCAAAACAAGCACTCTACATGGGAAAAATAACATTAGCAGATGGGAATATCCTTGCAGTTTACGAGGTTGAACTAAGTGATAATGTTTCCATAAAAAGAAATCGTGCAGGCATCCGCAACCTTCTGTGCTCTAACTGGAAAGGGATGGGATGCGTTGGCGCTTTCATGTTCTGTTTCCGTAAGAACGAGGCGGTTTTACGTTTCTCTTACGTTAGTGAATCATTTGCTTTTGCTGAAGACGGTTCACTAAAAAAAGAAAGCACGGACACAAAAAGATTCACATATCTGCTTGGCAAAGGACATCGTAGCCGTACAGCCATAAAGCAGTTCGAGGAACTCAAGAAAAGCAATCTCGATCTTAAGGCTATCACAAAGGCATTCTCCGTTGAAGCCCTCTCGGATACTTTCTTCAATGAATACAAGAAGCAGTATGAGGATATTGTGGAGTTTGTCACAGGCAAACGAATGGTCAAGGTCTCAAACAAATGGGAAGAGAAAGTTACAGGAAAACCTTGCACAGAAATCATGCAAGAGTTCTGTCAATTCCCAGATGCAGAAAAGGCAGTTCGTGATTATGTTAAGAAACTCATGGGCAGACTGGTATTCATCCAATTCCTTCAAAAGAAGGGTTGGATGGGATGCCCAGAAGGTGAAGCATGGAATGGAGGAGACAAGGAGTTTGTACAGAATCTCTTTGCCAATACGACAAATAAAGATTCTTTTGTGGATGATGTTCTTGAACCACTATTCAACGATATTAACACTAAGCGTACAGGTGACTTATCAAGTTGTCCGAATGTAGGTGTAGGTATCAAAATTCCATATCTTAACGGAGGTTTGTTTGAGAAAGACAGCCATGACAATATCAGTTTCCCATTGCCAGCCAAGTTTATGAAGAGTATGCTTGATTTCTTTGCAAGTTATAACTTCACCATAGACGAGAATGATCCAGACGATGCAGAGATTGGAGTAGATCCAGAAATGCTTGGCCGTATCTTTGAGAATCTTCTTGAAGACAACAAAGATAAAGGCGCATTTTATACTCCAAAGGAGATTGTACAGTATATGTGTCGTGAGTCTTTGATTGCATATCTTCAGACGGATATTACAGATGAAACTACCAAGGAATCAATCCGTCAATTTATTACTTCGCACGATGCTTCTGTGCTTTCAGAAGAACGGAAAGAATATATAGACCAAAAACTCATTGATGTTAAAATCTGCGACCCGGCAATTGGCTCTGGTGCATTCCCAATGGGGCTATTGCGTGAACTCTATGCCTGTCACAAGTCTATAAAGGGTATAGACGATGAAAGTGCAGTAAACATTAAGTCACATATCATTCAGAATAACATCTATGGCGTGGATATAGAAAGTGGTGCTGTTGAGATTGCACGTCTTCGTTTCTGGCTTGCTCTTGTCGTTGACGAGAAGAGTCCTCGTACCCTTCCTAATCTTGATTTTAAGATTATGCAAGGAAACTCTTTGCTCGAGCAATATAAGGGTGTGGATCTAAGCAGAATCATGGAAAATAAGACTCGTTTAGATGGCTGTGTTCAGATGACACTTTTTGAAAATGACATTGATATTCTGCGTCATCAACTCATTGCACTACGTAAAGAATATTTTAACACATACAATAAAAAACAGAAAGAGAGTCTTCGGATTACCATGCGTAATATAGTACAACAACAAATTGATGCTACTGTAAATAAATTCACAGGAAAAACGAGCGAAGAAAAAAACGAGCAAATTAATATGAACAATATTGACATTGCTTCAACATCAGAGTTTTTCCTTTGGCACACATGGTTTAGTGATGTTTTCGAAAATGGCGGATTTGATATAGTAATCGGTAATCCTCCATATTTTGTATATCAAGCACAGCACGTAGGGGAAATTGATGTTTTAAGAAAGGATAAAGATTATACTATTGCATTTGGTGGCAAACTTAATGCATATAAACTCTTTCTTGCAAATGCTTTAAAGAAATTGTTAAAACCGAATGGAGTTAATTGTTTCATTTTTCAGAATTCCTTTCTTGGGGACAAACAGGCCACAAACTTGAGGAAATACGTACTAGAAAAAACGCAGATTATCAATATTGAATCCTTTCCAGAAAGAGACAGTAAGAAAAAACGTGTGTTTGAAAGTGTTAAAATGAGTGTTTGTATCCCAACAATAAGAAATACACCGACAAACAATCAATTTACTGTTAATATATGGGATGACAAATATAAAACAAGTGGCCTTTCCACTTGCTTTAACAAAGATGATATAAAAGCTATAGATTGTACAGACTATGTCATTCCTCGTTTAAAAAAAGAATACAAAGGAATCGTCATTAAGATGATTTCTAAAAAATTCTTCCCAATAAAATGCTACGAGGGTGAACTGAATATAACAATTCACAAAAAAATGTTCAATCAAATAACATGCAATCCTATTATACTCAAAGGTGCTTCAATTCAAAGATATTATTATACCCTCCAAATGAGTCAAGGTCAGATTGAATATCTTGACGAAAAAGCATATCTCTCCCAATTTCGCAAATCAGAAAAAGCACAGCATCATAATTATGAGAGAATTGCGATGCAAGGTATGACGGGAGCTAATGATAAGTTACGTTTAGTTATGACCATCATACCGGCAGGATATTACTTAGGAAACTCATGTAACTATATACTTCCTCAAGCTAATATCGCCACAAAGGCATTATTAGCAATCCTAAATTCAAAAGCTATCAACTGGTTCTTTAGATGTTTTAGTACAAATAGCAATGTAAATGGATATGAAGTTGAAAACTTCCCAATTCCCTATATTGACAAAAGCACGCAATCAACTTTTGTAGAAAAGGTATCTTCCATATTGTCAACAAAGGCATTAGGTTGTAATAAATCCACAATAGAAATAGAACATGAAATCGACCTTCTTGTATATGACCTTTATGGTTTGACACCAGAAGAAATTGCTATTGTAGAAGGAACAAATAACGAATAAGTCTCAAAGGGTGTAACAAAATGCGACATCCTTTGATGTTATCATAAAGTAGATAAAAGGCAGCCAAGCATTACGCTTGACTGCCTTATATTTTATGGATATCAATATTTACTGCCAATCCGTCAATTTCAAACTATTGATTCTTGCAAAATGTTTCGTGTTATGACTTACCAAAGTAAGATTATTATACATTGCAACAGAAGCAACAAATAAGTCCATGTGATCAATAGGCATACCCTTCTGACGCAATAGGTTTCTACATTTTTTCTCTTGTAACAAGCGACTATGCGTTTTTTCTGCGAGAGTTGAAAGAGGGGGGTGCACTTTTTCCGATTTTAGCCATATAACGCTCTGATAATCAAAAGATAACGAAGCGTGCACCTCCCCCCTAAAACAGGATGATGGGGTGCACTTGTTTTAAGGGGGAGGTGCACTAAACGTAAATCGCTGATTATCAATGTATATAAGTCGTTTTTTCATTAAAAGTGCACCCCCCTCTTTCAACTCTCTTGATTTTTTTTCACTTGCACCTCTTAGCGTTCACTTTCTCTCCTATGATTATTAAGCCTTTTATGCTACTCCACTGCACCCACACTCTATCGCCCATTTGTGAATGGGATTTGGAACGGACTTGGAACGGACTTAGAACGGATTTGGAACGGACTTAGAACGGAGGTAGATTGAGGTAATTGAAATCCTCAAAGGAATTTACTTTACGAGCATATGTTAACGTGAGTTCGACGAAAATAAAACGCTGCGCTTGGTTACACAAATTTCCATGAATTTATCATAAATTAACGTGAGTTCGATGAATTCTTATATGGCAAACAGCAAGCTGTTTTTAACTGACAATAATTACCAATCTGCACAATCTTAATCAATCAAGAAACGGGGCTTGCGCCCTGTAATGTTTTTGGAAAGTAAATTATAAGTAAATTTGGCCAGTAAATTAATTTACTGATATAATTTAACGTGAGTTCGACGAAAACAAACCGCTTGCTACAAGAAGAAATTAATGCGACATTAATGTGTCATTTGTGATAATTAATGTAGGTTCGCAGAGCG
>CADCIQ010000059.1 GCA_902801425.1 uncultured Bacteroidales bacterium
TTTTAGGGACTTTTTTTGAGTATTTTTGTTTGTTTACCTATAATTTCGTAACTGATTGTCGATTTGAATTGGCAGATTTGGCTCATCTGGACGTAAAACACTAGCTATTATTCCTATTTGTATAGGGTACAAAATGCGAGATTCTTTAATTAATGTTTAAAAGCAGAGCGCAAGCGTTTTCATTTTCGTCGAGCTCACATTAAATATATAATAAGCATTATTTAGTAACACTTTCGGTCTGTGTTTTTGGTAACTGATATTATGTTACGATGTTACCTTTCTCTGTCAACAAACAAAGTAACATAGTAACTGTTACCAAACAAAGGGACTATCCCACACTATACGAAATGGCAGAAGGTTTCCCAAAAATATTTTTTCCGGATTAAATTTTCTGGTCATAGTCGCTAATTTTTGTTCCTGAATCAAGCAACGAAGTTGCGTTTATAATTGTCTTTCTTAGATTCTCCTTTGCTACGCTTGGTTGAAGTAGGGAGGAAAGTGGACGATTATCTCCTTCGTTTATGCTCTTCACCATATCAAATTGCTGGGAGAGTAAGCTTTCGTTTTCAATGCCTCCAGAAATAAGCCATACAGGGATGTTGTGTTCCTTAGCATGTTTAAGCACTCCGTATGGAACTTTACCCATAAGAGTCTGGGCATCTGATTTGCCTTCGCCTGTGATTATTAAAGAACTATCCTTAATGGATTCGTCGAATGCGCTGATAGATAGAACGATATCTATGCCAGACTTCATTTCTGCTTTAAGGTATGCCATGAGACCGTAGCCAAGTCCTCCTGCTGCTCCTGCACCGGGATGAAGGGCAAGTGAAGGGTGGGCATGTCCTAAAGCCTCAGTTTGCTTCGCAAACTCCCGAAGTCTTTCATCGAGAGTCTTCACCTGTTCTGGTGTCGCTCCTTTCTGAGGTGCGAAGACATACGATGCACCGTGTTCTCCGTAAAGAGGATTTGTAACATCTGAAGCCACGGTAATATGAGGAAGAAGATAAGAGGGTAGGGGATAGCCATTATCTGTCAGGCATTGTATCATACCACGACCTCCATCACACGTAGCACTTCCGCCAATACCCATTACTATCTCCTTGCATCCTCGTTTTGCGGCATCTATAATCATATCGCCAACGCCATACGTTGTGGTCAGCATTGGATTGCGCTTGTCTTCAGGCACGAGTGTAAGTCCACTTGTAGCTGCCATTTCCATATAGGCAGTCTTGCCGTCATACGAAATAACATAGCTTGCATCTATGATATTCATAAGTGGATCGTGGGCTTTCAGATGAATGTGCTTCACATTAAGGCGTTTTTCAACGCATTCCACTAATCCCTCTCCACCATCGCTCAATGGGCATTCCACAACCTTGGCACTCGGCAGAACCTCATGAATTGCCGATGCTGCCGTATGACAAGCCTCTTGTGCCGTTATGCAACCTTTGAAGGAATCAAAAGCAAGGACTATCTTCATAACAACCCGTTCATAGCGAAATACTTCCATAGGGGAGCTGCCATCATAGCCTGATGAAACTCGTCATTCTTTAGCATTCTCATGACCTCTTCATTGTCAAGAAGCACAATCTTTATGTCTTCTGAAGCCTCAAGATGTTGGGTTGAAACAGGCTCAACACCCACGGCAAGATATGTATGGCTATAGTTAGTGCAAGCTCCGGCATTAGGACTTATGGTCATCAGCTTACTCCATTCTCCACCTGCATAGCCTGTCTCTTCGTATAGTTCCCTCTTGGCTGCTTCCATAGGATCCTCACCTTCTTCCACGCATCCGGCAGGAATCTCTATACCTGTGAAATGCTGAGCGTGACGGTACTGCCTCTCCATGAGAAACTTACCGTCCTTGGTAATAGCGATGACATTGCAGAATTCTGGGTATTCTAGTACGTAGAAGTCCTGAATCTCTGCTCCAGTAGGCAGTTTCACGTGTTCACGCCTTGCGGTAAGCCAAGGTCTCTTATATAGGTACTCGCTTTCAAGCACCTCCCATTCCATTGGATCTTTCTCCTTATTCATTTTCTATTTTTTTTGTCTAAAGGCTAAAATCTAAGGGCTAAGGCTTTTGACTTTAGGCTTTTGACCTTAGACTTTTGACCTTAGACTTTTGACCTTAGACTTTAGACTTTTATTATTAATGTCCGCGCACAAAAACACCTTCAGGTGCTTCTTCGTTCATATCACCGGAAATGAGTTCATCAATTTCCTCTTCCTGTTGCTGTGCCATCATCTGACAGTATTTCTCGTATTCCGTCAGTTGATTTTCATTCTTTTCTTTTTCCATATATATGCAAAGTTACGAAATTTTTCCCATAAACATATTTGTGCGTGTCATTTTTTTGCAACTTTTAAGGTTGTCGTGATGATTGTGCGGGTTAAAAAACGTATAAATAAGAATTATGTTGGATAAAATGTGTATCTTTGTAAATCACATTTTTAACATCAATAATATTATGGAATTATCAAAGATTATAGAAAACAGATACAGTTGTAGGGATTATACATCTGAGACTGTTGGTAATGAACAACTTGAGTATATTAAGGAATGTGTTCGTCTTGCACCTTCAGCAGTAAACAAGCAGCCTTGGCGTTTCCGCATAGTAAAGAGTGAGGAAGGCAAGAAGAAACTGCGTGAATGCTATAACAGGGAATGGTTCGCCACAGCTCCTATGTATATCATAGCATCTGTTCTTCATGATCAGGAGTGGGTGCGCAAGGATGGAAAGAGCCATGGTGACATAGATATTGCCATTGCCGTTGAGCATCTGTGTCTTGCTGCCACGGAAGTAGGTCTCGGCACTTGCTGGGTATGCAATTTCCGTGCTGCTCATTGTAAGGAACTATTCAATATGCCAGAGGAAGAAGAACCTGCCGTAATCATACCTCTCGGACATCCTGCAAGCGATATTTCACCCAAAAAACGCAAGGAAATGAACGAGGTATTTATTGAAGAATAAGTCTTGTGTGCGTACACATCGCTTGATAAAAATCAAGTAAAAGGCTAAAATTCTATTATTTTATTAAAATTGTTTGCGCACACAGAAAAATAGTCGTACCTTTGCATCGTCAAAAGGAATAAAGGATTATTAATCCTGGTACACTTCCTTAGATGAGATATATAATGAATTGTTTAGGTTAGTAGAATAATAGATTTTAGGTTTTAGTTATTAGGTAATTAGATTCATGCTTAACTCATTAGGATAACAACATAAAAGCTGGTGAAGCTCCTTCTTAGAAGGTTGAATGAGTTAAACGCAAAAATACTCCTTCTGTCGTGATGATAGTCGGAGTATTTTTGCGTTTAGTGGGTATTGTTCGAAATTAAGACTATGTTAACGTGAGTTCGATGAATTCTTATATGGCAAACAGCAAGCTGTTTTTAACTGACAATAATTACCAATCTGCACAATCTTCTTCCAATAAATTTTGAAAATAAAAGATTGAAAAGATTGGTAAGATTGGTAATTATTGTCAGTTTAGCATCGGAGATGCGTTTATTTTGAATTCGTCGAATTCACGTTATGTTATTTGAACGTGAACTCGACGAATTATCGTTACTTTGTGTAGATATTCTCGATTTCTACGATATAGATATCGTGAAGACCACCACCTGGCTTGTCGTTATAAAAACGCTCAAAGAGGGATTTCTCAACGAAATTTTCGGCTTTCATTGATGACTTGAAGAGCTTGCGACAATCGAGAGTCATTTTTGCCTCTCCAAATGTAACGGCACCGCTTTCCAATGTCTCAGGTGTTAATCCTGTAGCCTCTGTTTTGTTTATATCCCTGCCTGACTTGCTACCGCATATCTGGAGTGCCTTACGGTATTCCTCGTCATAGAAAGAGAGGGTCAGACGGTCGTTTTCCTCAATAAACTCATGTGTGAAACGCTCTGGACGGATGAATATGAAAGCTACTGGTTTGTTCCAGAGCCAGCCTATACCGCCCCAAGAAGCTGTCATTGTGTTGTATTTATCGGGAGTACCTGCCGTTACGAGCATCCACTCCTTGCCTATAAGGTCAAAAGCATTCTCTTTTGCGAGAACCGTAATGTCTTGTTTTGTCATATTGCTTTTTTTAATTAATATTTAAATACTTATAATTAACGTGAATTCGACGTATTTACCAAACACAAAAGAAAAGATTTTTTCCTGGATTTTTTTTAAAGATTTTATTTTGATTTCTGAAGGAGCTTGCGACTGAAATCTCTTTGAAATTTTCCTCCTGATATTTTATTGTTGATTTTATCTTGATTTTTGTATAGATTTTAAAATCCATAAAATATTGTGAGGAATAAAAAAATCATTTCGCTCGTTCCTCGCTCAGAAATATAAAGAAAATCTGAGATTAAAATCTGGGTGAAAATCAGAATAATATAAATTCATCGAACTAACGTTATAATTAACAATTAATAATTAACAATTAACACGGAAGTGCAAAAACAAAATCTGTATGAAAGTTTTTGTGGACAGGCATGTTAATTGTTAATTTTTAATTGTTAATTGTTATAATGAATAATTACATGTTTCTTGCCTTGTAGATTCTGTCCTTGGCATCGTTGAGTTCCTGGAACTTCTTCTTTGCTGCCTCCTTAACATCTTCTCCGAGTGTTGCCACACGATCAGGATGGTACTTGAGTGCAAGCTTGCGGTATGCCTTGCGAACTTCATCATCAGTTGCATCCTTGGTAAGTCCGAGTACCTTGTATGCATCGTCAAGACTTTCGCCTCCGAGACTCAGCATCTGATCTATAACCTGTGGGTTGAGACCGAGGTTATATGCCACGTTGCGCAGTTCCTTTATCTCGCTTTCTGCCGTGTTTCCGTCAGCCTTTGCTATCTCCGCAAGGAAAGCTACAAGCTGAAGACGGTGCTCCTCAGGCATAGCCATACGCATCTGTCGGCATGCCTCGCCAATCTGCTGTTTCCACGATTGCTCTCCATGCTGCTTTCGGTAGTCGAAGAGACGGAGAAGGATGTTATTGCCTTGCTCCACAGCTGTTTCGCCGAAGTTAGCACGAAGGAAATTACGCACAAGCTCCATCTCAGAGTGCATTATCTTGCCATCTGCCTGTATGATATGGGCAGAGAGCACCATGAGCGAGAAGAGGAAACCGTTCCTGTCACCTTGCTGTTGGTGTACGCGATTAAGAATGTCGTCCTCTGTCGTATTGCTATATGCCCCATAGGCATTGTCTTCAGATGATGTGCCTGAACCCTTGCCTGTAAAAGTATCAAAGACGGTGCCGAGGATGAATCCTGCTATTGCACCGAGCATTCCTCCGTTGACATATCCAAGGAATGCTCCAATCCATTTTGTGAATCCCAATGTTATTTACTTCTTTAATGAAAAATGAAAAGTGAAAAATGAAAAATACAGGTTAGAATTTTATGATTTTTCATTGTTCATTTTATTATTTATTTGTTTTTTATTCGTATATCGTTGCCACAATGCTGCGTGGACCTCCATAGTCGCGGAACTCGCAAAGGTATATGCCTTGCCATGTGCCGAGGTTGAGATGTCCGTCAGTAATTGGTATGGTGATGCTGACACCGAAGAGCGAACTCTTGGCATGTGCTGGCATGTCATCAGAACCTTCGAGAACATGGTCATAGTAAGGTTCGTTTTCCTTTACGATATGGTTCATTATCTTCTCCATGTCATATCTCACATCCGGATCTGCATTTTCGTTTATAGAGAGGGCGCATGATGTGTGCTGAACGAAGAGATTAAGCAATCCCACCTTTGGGAGTGGTCTTGGAAGTTTTTCGAGTATCTCGCGCGTAACGAGGTGGCATCCTCTGCGCTTTGCTGAAAGTCTGAACTCTGTCTGTTGGATCATATTTAAATTAAAAAGTAATAAGGAAAAAGTAAAAAGTATGGTTTGTATTTTCCCTGACAGGCATTCGCTGCACATGGTAATCATACTTTTTATTTTTTAATTTTTATTTTTTCATATCTCCGCAATTTCTCCACATGATAGGTATTCTATCTGATTGCCCATTATATCTCTTAGTTGCTTATATTGCTCTGTTCCTGTGCAATGCATGGTGTAGAACGAGCAATTATCGTAGTTCATAAGTTCATGTGCAAGGTTAGAAATGAATGTATTGTCATCATTGCCTTTTGCAAGATGCATTCCTGCAAATACATGTGTAGGAGTCTTGCCGATAACCTCCTCAGCCTTGCGCATGATGTTTATAATGCCCTTATGTGCACAACCTGCAAAGAGTATCGTATTGTCGTTTTCATCTATGATTAGATTCTGCTCATGCGAGAAAGAATCATTCTGCGTTTCTGAAGGACCGAACAACAGTCTATTGCCTTGCGGACAATAGCATTTACCGTTTACATCAGCAAATAGGGTCATATTGTCATCAAGTCTTGTCATGGAACCACATGCTATGAGGCGAGGATTATCTTGCAGGTCTTTATCTATACCTATATATTTCAATCCATCCTCCTTTAGGGAATAGTGGGGCTGAAACGCATCATTGTGGATATATACCTTTGCCTTGTCGTTAATTTCAAGGAAGGCTCGAAGTCCACCGCCATGATCATAATGCCCATGCGAGATTATAGCCATGTCAATATCTGCGATGGCAAGTCCGAGTCTTTCTGCATTCTCTGCAAACAGTCGCCTCTGTCCCATGTCAAACAGTATGTTGCGACCGTTGTCAAGCTGTATATATAGGCTCAGACCGTGTTCTACGGGCATCCCTACTGCGCTGGTGTTCTCTACTAATGAGTTTATCTTCATTTTTAAGTGAATAGTGAAGAGTTTAAGAAAGTATAAAGTATAAAGTAAAAAGGAAAAAGTATGGTTAGTATTTTTCCCCGACAGGCGTTCGCTGCACAAGGTAATCATACTTTTTAATTTTTCCTTTTTATTTTTTACTTTTATTTTCTTCACTTAACATACCCCGGACTTGGGAGATGCATTCCGTACATCGTGAGCTTATTCTCACGGGCATACTTTATCAATCTTGCTCGTGCCTCCGCTGCTGCTTTCTGATCCATATCGAAAGAAGCATTGTATTCTGGATGCTTGAGCTGAAGGGCTGCTCCGTGCATAAGGTCGCCAATAACGAGGATCTCATTCTTCTGGAATGCTGTATGTCCCGGAGTATGGCCGTATGCTGCAATAGACTTAACACCACCCGGCAGTACATCGCCAGCCTCAAACAGATGCAGGTGATCCTTGTATGCCTCAAGCACTTTCTTTGCCTGTGTACTTCTGTCTCCCGGCATAGCCTTCCATGCCTCTGCCTCTATTCTGTTAATATACACCTCCGCATTAGGGAATACCACCTTACCATCCTTTAGCAATCCACCGATATGGTCTCCGTGCATGTGGGTGATGTATATAAGTTTTAGGTCTTCTGGCTTGATGTTATCTTCTGCGAGTTTCGGAATAAGCTGACTGAACCCAGCCCCGAGACCTGTATCAAGCAGAATCGTCTTTCCCTCAGTCTTGAGTAGGAAGCAACTCATACTTGAAGGTATGCCATCTTTGAATCCGAGTTGATTCCATAGATCGTCAGGTACGGTAGGAAATGTCCTGTGCTGCTGGAAACTTGGTCCCGGCTTGTCTTCTATCCATTTAATGACTGCTGGCTCGTTTGATGCAGAACCATTGTTTGTTTTCTGTGCGAATGACATTAATGCGAAAGATGCCAATACGATTGTTAGGAATTTCTTCATAGAAAAAATAATTAGTTATTACTTTGATTGTGGATTTTCCATTTCCATAATGCGCAGGATCATCGGAGCTATGGATGTCTGCTGAATGGTATCGGGTGTAGAGAAGAAACGCTCGATAGTGCTTCTGTCTATGTTCCCGTGAATGATGAGTGAAGTAGGGTCATACGCTTTAGTATCAGGTAGATACACATAGCCATGAAGACCGCCCTTGAAGTCCGTTATGAACTCGCCCTTACGGTTGTTGCTGCATCCTACACCTGAGACAGGGGCAAGGCAGAGGGCAGCCGTAGGATCGCCTTTTACGGCTTTGATTTCCTCGTTTGAAAGTATCTTGTAAAGAGCCTTCACCGTGTCGGGCTGTTCTGAAAGTATCTTCCTCACCTTCTCTATGCAGCGTGACTTCTGCTTTGACGTGAGACTCGGATTGACATACATATAAGCAGCAGCTCCAAGAGAGTTGAAACATGCCTGCCAGTCGCCTCCTGGTTGTTCGCTTAGCATTCCATTGCTTGCGAGCAGGGCATTGGGATGCAGACGATACTGTCCTTGTGTAAAGCCATGATCGCCCGTTACTATTACCGTCACGCTGTCCTTCTGATGCGTATATTCAAGATTCTCAAGTATCAGACCTATTGCATGATCGGCTGCTGCAACTGCTTGCTGAGTCTCGTTGGAATATATGCCTGTCTCGTGCTGCTTGTAGTCGGTTGTCACGAGGTGTACGGTCATGAAATCGGGCTTGTAGCGGTTCGTTAGATAGTTCACCATACTCGCCACCTTGGCATCATATTGAAAAGAACCGGCACGCAGGGTAGTGTCAGACAGATGTCCCGTAGCCTCACGTTCCAGTTCCGCCATAATGTCCGTAGGGGTGCATACCGGGCGTATATAGTCCATTCCGCTTACGCTGACGCGCTTCGTAGGGAAGTATTCTGGCAAGTTGAAGTCAATCCATTTGCAGCCAGTCGTTACAGGCCAGAACACGGATGCCGTGGTGCCTCCATGCTCCTTCACCGTCTGCCAAATAGTCTTGGTGCGTATGCTGTCGGCATACCAGTTGTATAATGTTGGCTCAGCCCTGTTAAACTGGAACTGACGGTTGCAATGAATACCGTGGTCGAGTGGGGTAGAGCCTGTTACCAATGTGGTGTGTGATGGGTATGTCATAGTCGGGTTCACCACGATTACGTTTGGCACATATACCGATTTCCGCATCATTTCGTGTAGGAACGGAGCCGGCTGACTACTATTCGAGAGGATGTCGCTTCGCAAGCCGTCAATCGTGATGAGTATCACTCTCTGCTTTGCGGAAGCGCACAGACAGAGTATCGAGAGGCAGAGTATGAGAATCTTTTTTTCCATTTAGAACACAAAGATATGATTTTTTCTCCATATATTGTTACAATATACAGTTTTTAACCAAACCAACGTAGATTATGCAAAAATAAACAATTATTCTGAAATCTCCAAATATTTGCGAGAAAAAGAGCTTTTCACTATGAATCTCTATGTTTTCAGTTCCGCTAATAATCAGTCATGACAATGTTCTTCCTTCGCCTTTCCTCCGATGATAATACCATTATAATACCATTATATTACCATTATAATACCATAATAATACCATAAACTATGGTAATATAATGGTATTATAATGGTTTATTTATGGTTTCTTTATGGTATTTACATGGTTTTTACCTCCTACTCAGAGCGAAATTTCAAATATAGCTTATAAATGTGTTCCCCTCTTTCTTTTTTTTCGAACACAGATTGCATGGTTTAAGTGATGGTTATGGAAATTTTCAACTTTCGTAAGTTTAATAAATAATAATTTCCTCTAAACGCAAAAATGCTCCGACTATCATCACGACAGTGGAGCATTTTTGCGTTTAACTCATTCAACCTTCATAGAAGGAGCTTTTCTGCTTTTTTGTGTTATCCTAATGAGTTAAGCCTGAATCTAATTACCTAATAACTAAAACCTAAACTATTATTCTACTAACCTAAACAATTCTTATACTTAATCGCCTTTAAGGATTTTTCCGAGAGTGTTACCTCTTTTTTCCTTTTGACGAGGTTTGTTTCTTATTTCCGAGTGCAAAGGTACGACTATTTTTCTGTGTGCGCAAACAATTTTTAATTATTTGTTTATTTTTCTTTGTTTACTTGATTTTTGTCAAGCGATGTGTGCGCACACATATCTTAAAACTCATTACTCTCTTCATCATATCCTGACCGTAATTCTATTTTTTCCTGTTGTTTCCTTGCGGTTTCCTTTATGGCAGAATCATGCCCTGTCAATGCTGCAAAAGGGGCAAACTGAGCAGCCCTCATGTACATTGACATCTGTGGATGTTCCTTAGATACATGATGCGGAAGATTTATTATGTCGTCGTATTTGTTCATAAGAAGGTTGGCCCCCTCGCTCTACAGCCCCTCACCGCCCTGCGGGCACCTCTCCCCAAGGGGCGAGGGGAATGTTACCTTTTATCGTTATGGGGTATTTTAATTATCAATTATTAATTATCCATTATCAATTAGCATCCCTATGGGGGGGCTACGCTTTGTGCCCTCCAATCTGGTTGTTCCTGTCCCTTGCCGTTGCACCTTCCGAGAAACTTGTGCCTTTGAGGATGGCATTCTTGCCAAACTTATGCTTGATGGCAATGATAGCCTCCTGCATCTTGCGTTCCTTGTCTCGCTCAGCATTCCTCTTTTCCTCCTCAATGGCTAACTCTTCATAGTCGGTGAAGAGATCAAGCTGCACAGGGGCTTTCGCCTTTGACCTTGCTGCTATTTCGCTGATTATATTGTTCGTTGTGATGTTCAGGCGGCGGATAAGTAAATCACGATCTACAATCCTGTCATACAGTGACATGACGGCTTCTATTATCTCTTTACTTGAAGAGGAATAACCATTCAGATTTGCCGTGCCGTGTGCATGCTTGGGAACAACACGGCCATAATAATCCGTCACTATATTGCCTTGGTATCTCTCTGCTATCTCCGGGCGTTCAAAACTCTCGCGGTCAAAACCGACGGTAAGGATAAGTTGATTGGTCACGAGGTGTTTCTCCACCAGATCAAGACTTATTGCGTCAGCCATTTCCATAACCACGTTCCTTGCCTTTTCAAATGTGTAAGGCTCTTGAAGTACCTGTCCGCTGCTCATGGAGTTGGTCTCAGGTCTGTATGCCTTGATATGCTCCATCCCGACAGGTTCCCAGCCCCACGCATGATCGATAAGCAGTTCGGCGTTGACTCCAAAGAGACGATAGAGTAGGGCTTCATTATTAATAGAGGTGCGAGCTATGTCGCCCATAGTCTCAATGCCGTATCTTGCAAGTTTCTCGGCAATGCCTCTGCCTACTCGCCAGAAACTTGTAAGCGGACGGTGATTCCAAAGCTGTTTTCGGTACGACATCTCGTCAAGCTCGCCAATGCGTACCCCGTCCTTATCAGCAGGGATATGCTTCGCCACTATATCCATAGCCACCTTGCAAAGGTAGAGATTAGTGCCTATGCCAGCCGTTGCCGTTATGCCGGTATTTTCGAGCACATCACGGATCATTCTCCTTGCGAGTTCGTGGGCGGTCGTCTTGTAAGTGTCAAGATATGCCGTGACGTCCATAAACACCTCATCTATTGAATATACGTGAATATCCTCTGGGGCAATATATTTAAGGTATATCTCATATATTCGGGTGCTGTATTCTATATAGAATGCCATGCGTGGAACGGCACGGATGAAATCAAGTTCCCATTCCGGATGCTCCTTTAGTTCATTATCATCGGTTGATTTGCCTGTGAAACGATAGTTGGGAGCATTCATCCTCCGCTCATAGTTCACCTCCCTTACACGCTGGACAGCCTCGAACAATCGCGCACGACCACCTATGCCGTAAGCCTTGAGTGATGGCGATACGGCAAGACAGATCGTCTTTTCCGTCCTGCTTTCATCTGCCACCACGAGGTTTGTTGACAACGGATTAAGTCCTCGTTCCACGCATTCCACGGAAGCGTAGAACGATTTCAGGTCAATAGCTATGTATGTTCGATTGCTGTTTTGCATACTTTCAACTGCAAAGATATGCACTTTTCCTGAAGTATGCAAGACATATCCTAATTTCTTGCGTTAAAAATCACCTTTTATCGCAAATGATGCACCATTCATAAACAGGGAGAATTTCTTGTCAAATTGAATTTTCGTTATTGGTCTTTTATTTTTCGTGTTGGTGTGGATAGTGGTTCATCCTATCAAAAAAATGACTATTTTTGCAATGAATTAAAATTTAATAACTCGAAACTTAATAACGTATATGAGAGGATTTATTGGAGAAATGCTGGGGACTTTCATCCTCACATTGTTTGGTTGCAGTAGTGTGGCCGTGGCTGTGCTCTTCGGTGAGTATAACAGTATATTCCAGATTGGCTTGGTATGGGGTGTTGGCGTGACATTGGCAATATTCCTTACCCGCAACATTTGCTGTGCACATCTTAATCCAGCCGTGTCGGTGGCTATGGTGGTGGCTGGTCGTATGAAGGCTAAGCAGTTGCCGAGCTATCTGACGGCTCAGTTTGTCGGTGCTATCCTTGCGGGCATTATGCTCTATGTGCTTTTCTGTCCGTCGATAGCGCAATATGAGCTTGCACATAATATTGCAAGGGGTTCGGCAGGTTCGGTTGATACGGCGCGTATGTTCGGTGAGTTCTATCCAAATCCAGGTGACTCTATGGCTACGGTGTCCTTGCCTTTGGCTATGCTTGCAGAGGGATTCGGTACTATGCTGCTCGCTCTCTTTATCTTTGCCTTGACGGAGGACTGTAATGTAGGGCGTCCTTCATCAGATTTACAGCCGTTGTTTATTGGTCTTACCGTATCAAGCATCATCTTCTTTATTGCACCGCTTACACAGGCAGGATTGAATCCTGCGCGTGATTTCGGTCCACGTATCGTGGCATATCTTTGCGGATGGGGTAGTGCTGCTATGCCTGATGAGGTTGGAGGTTGGTTCTGGGTTTACATCCTTGCTCCTATCTTGGGCGGAACTATAGCAGCACTTCTGTTCAAATATATTCTTGAGCCTATCAACAAGAAGAAGAACTGCCAGTGCGGTTGTAACAATTAATAATTAACGTGCCTATTGCTCTCCGGTTCCTTACGGAGGAAAGTCCGATGTTGATAACATCGGAGTATGTGTAAAGCGGGGGGAGAGGCCGATTTTTGATATAAAAATGAAAAAACAGACAAGATTGATTATCGCCGGCGGATTCCTTGGAGCCGGCAAGACCACACTTATATGGGATGTGGCACAGAGACTTATGGCAAAGGGATTGCGTGTTGGTTTGATTACAAATGATCAGGCTCCGGAACTTGTTGACAGCCGATTGCTGAAACAGGCAAACCTTCAAGTAGAGGAAGTGGCAGGAAGTTGTTTCTGCTGTAATTTCAATGGGTTTACTGATGCTATCAAATCGCTCCGCAAGGAAGTGGAGGCTGATGTGATTCTTGCAGAGCCTGTGGGCAGTTGCGCCGACCTCACGGCAACGATTATCCGTCCGCTAAAGCAGTTCCTGGAAAGAGATGTGCTTGTATCGCCTCTTACGGTTCTTTCCGATCCTATGCGTCTGGAATCAATAATATATGGTGGTGACGGTGGTCTTCATGAGGATGCTGCATATATCTATCGTAAGCAGCTGGAGGAGAGCGAGGTGATACTCATTACCAAGACAGACCTTCTGACTGATTCTAAGCTTGAAAAGCTGAAGAAGGACACGCAGACTTGTTTCCCTCATTCAACGATAATGGCGGTAAGCACGCAGAACGGTATCGGCGTTACGGAATGGCTTGAAGAGGTAGGGCATCGCTTAGGTAGCGGGAAGAAGATTCTTGATATCAATTACGACAAATATGCTCATGGCGAGGCTGTTTTAGGATGGCTCAACGGTACTGTGGCTGTTAGTAGTAAAACTCCAGCTTATTGGGACACGTTGCTTAAGGACATCATGAACGGTATAGCGAAAGTTGTGAAGAAAGAGAAACTTCGTGTTGGTCATGTCAAGGTTATTGCTGAGAATGGGGCACAGTATGCCGTGGGTAATATCACGGGTGATGCTTCTACTTTGCAGTTGCGCGGTACTGCTGGCACAAGTGAGAATCTTAAGCTCATAGTCAATGCTCGTGTGGAGACTTCCCCAGAGCATCTGAATGAGATTGTGAAGGATGTTATTGCCACCGCTATTGGTGATAAATACGACAATGAGATTCTTGCATGGAGATTCCTTCAGCCAGGAAGACCAAATCCTACGCATAGGATAGTGTAACTCCTAAAAGTAGCCCCTCACCCGTCCTACGGACACCCTCTCCCCAAAGGGCGAGGGAAAGTTACTATTTCTCACTATGAGGATTCCTTTGATGGGTTAATGGTAACTTCCTCCTCGCCCCTTGGGGAGAGGGTGTCCGTAGGACAGGTGAGGGGCTGTTTATTTACTTAATCTTGTACGCAGCAAAGTATTCTCCGTGGCGGAGGTAGAGAATGCCATTGTCGATTGACATGTGTGCCCAATATGGACCGCTGCCCTTTGCTACACGGAACTTGCTTACAACATCGAACTTGTCTGCGGTTGGATTTACCAAACCAACGAAACCGCGACGCTCGTCATAGGCGAAAAGTTTATTGTCAGCAGAGATTATAGAACCTTTACCTGCACCGCCAGTCCACTTTTCCTCATACTTGGTCTTACCTGTTTCCCAGTCAATGCAACACCATGCACCGTCGTTGTTGTTAATCCAGTTTGAACCGAATATCTTTCCATCTACCAATACATAGCCACCGTGGTGAGTGTCAAGGGTTTCCGTGCGCCATACCACCTCCACGCTCTTGAGATCATCGGCGAGCTTAAGCTGGAAACCGTTGATGTCATAGCCGTGACAGAAGAAAATCTTGCCGTCCTTGTAGAGAGCAGAGTTTGTGGCAATATTATCGAAACGCCCCTGCTTGCCTGAGTATTTAGGTCCCCAGTTGTCGAAAGTCCACTCTATCTCACCATTGTCAGGATTAACGCCAATAACATTCTTTGATGTAGAGCTGATAATCTGTCGCTTACCCTTGTATTCAATCAGGATTGGAGATACATAGCCGGACTTGTCGTTGATAACCTTTGATTTCCATATTTCCTCACCAGTATTACGGTTGAGAGCTACCATAGCTGCCTGAGTACCGCAAGGGGTGTATATAACCTTATCGTCATATACTAACGGACACTCTGATGTGCCCCAATGACCAGTCTGACGGTCGTATTTTGTACCGCCATCAACACTCCACACAATCTTACCATCGGCAATGTTGATACAGACAACCTCGCCCATACCACTTACCACGTAAGCCTTGCCATCCATGATAGCAGGAGTAGTACGAGTCTCAGGATAAGATTGCTTCCAAGGACTGCCATACTCAACGGCGTATTGCTTCTTACCCTTCAGGTCGTAGCATTGGAACACCTCTTTTGTACCGTCCTCATTCAAGCCGGTGAGATACACCTTGTCGCCTACAACGAGAGGGGTGGAATAGCCTTTACCTGCATCCTCAGTCTCGAATACAAGTTCAGGACCAGCTTCCGGCCATTGACTAAGCAACCCCTTGTCAGGGTAGTTTCCGTTATGTTCCGGACCACGCCAACCATAAGGTGTTACCTGTGCCATTGCTCCCGTGCATATGCTTGCACCCAAGAGCATGGTAAAAATCATTTTTTTCATACGATTTGTTTTTAATTATAGTTGATTGTTAATTGAATTATCCATTTTACGCTATAATATAACATGAGGCAGATGATGATGAGTACTGCGAGTGCAGATAGCAGAGCCGTAATGCCAGCACCACCCACATTGGCACTGATGCTTATTATCGATCCCGTAGCACCTGTCAGAATGGCATAGAAAGGAACGATGATGTTTTCGCGCAACAGCATTTGCTTGATGAGATGCTCAGGGAAACCAATTGCACAATATTGTTGTATTGTCGTTGCCTGTGCCGTGAGGTTCTTACGCACGATAATCATCAGACTGAATATGCCAAGCAACAAACCAAGTCCGCCTAATGTCATGAAGATGATGAGATATGTCTCCGTTACCTCAAAGAACATCTTGATACGTTCCTCTACGGTTTGTATGTTGAGGCCATATTCATTCATTGCCGTGGATAGAATCTCGGCAGCCTCTTCGGGATGCGATGATTTCACCAGCAAGACCTCAACACCTACTTCCTTTGGCCATAGAGAGCGGAAATCCTTTTTCGACATAATGGCATTGCCATGGAAAATGCCAGTAGGGTAGGTGCCGGCAATCAGTACTGGCACTTCCTTTCCTTTATCATTATGATACAGGAGCGTGTCGCCAACCGATTTCTTCAAACTCCACATTAGAGCTTCCTCGTCTATGTAGAGTTGCGGCATTTGGGGGTTGGGTGATGGATGTCGGGTGATGGAAGAGATACCGAAAGGCTCCATATCCTTAATGTCAACTCCAAGAACCGTAGGAGTAACCACCTGATTGAGATTCAGACAGCTTGCCTCGTCTTGTGTATGACGCAAGAAACTGAGGAACAGAGTGCTGTCAGGCAGAGATTGAAGTGATAATTTATGTCGCACATCAGGATTGTTCAGATCATATTGTATTGGTACACGACTATCAACATATAACTGATAACCTCCCATTTGCTGTTTTGCCTGACTGAAATCAGGGCGGTTAAGTCCGACGGAGAACACGGAGAAAACGCCCATTGACAATGCCCAGTATGCCAGAATATGCTGTCTGAGATAAGCATGAATGGATAGCCATGTCAATCGCATCCTGGTGATTGGTTTAGAGTTTAGTGTTGAGGGTTTAGAGTTTTGACCTTCAACCTTCCCCTCCACATACCTACGAAGGAACAATCCCCACGTTAGAATCCACAACAATCCGCACACGATGAAAAGCACCATATTGTGGAAGTATATGAAGTTTACGACAATCAGGCACAACAAGCCCCCCAGCCCCCCAAATGGGAGTAATTTATATACTTTTTTTCGCTGTTTAGTACTATCTAAAGAACTTCCCCTTGGGGGATGGGGGGGCTTTATTAATACCGTCCATAACACTATAGCGCATATTGTCAGGCTAACCATCCAGCCTATAATGAGAGTCTGTGGTTGGATATGAAGTGCAAAGCCCTCTGTATGCGTGGCTCCGCTCCACACGTTGCCTAATAGCCAAAGTGTCAGACCAGAATACAGCAGACCTGCAATAACACCTAACGGCGATGCATAGAGCATCACGCAGAAGGCTTCATAGAACAAGAACCGTATTATCGTCTTGTTTCTGAAGCCTAACTGCTGATATATCTGTATCTCGTTCTGACGGAGGGTGAACATCTCCACTAATGGGTTCTTCATCAGCAGGATGGCTGCAAGGATAATAAAGAAGCCTAATGCGAGAAACAGTCCTGCAAAGTCAACTCCACCAGTCGCCGCCTTCAAGCCTTGTGCCCGTGGATGATATATCTGTATGCCTGCATCGCTCGGTTTAAGATGAATGTCAGGACGCGATGTGAAACGCATTGCTGTGGCACTTCCGAAGGCATTGCTCCAGTCTGGTTGAACGGCTTCATACGAAACGATAGCCTTGGGAGTCTGCCGGTAAGCATACCAGAAATCCTCATCAATCTTGCGTACACGTTCCATCTTTATTGGCAGATCGCTATCCCAGTCCGTACATTTCACCACATTGCTAAGTCCGGGGAAACTGGCAATAAGCAAACTGTCCCTCCTGAAATCGGATAGTGGAACGATGCGTTTCACCCTGAACCTCCTTGAGCTTGTTTCAAGGTTCTTCAAATCTCTTGCCATGAAATAACTCATGTCAACGGAGTCATTCACCGAAACATGCAGTCGCCCGGCTGCATAGTCTGACAGGATAATATCCTGACCGTCAAGCGGCTCTCCATGCCATTTGTCCACCGCCGTGACAAAAGAATAGGGAATAGAATCCTTGCCATTGACAATGTCGTTCACGAAATAGGAAAAGTAGAGTGTTGAGGGTTTAGAGTTTAGTGTTGAGGGTTTAGAGAGGATGCTTTCTGAGATGAAAATCCCGTCGCAGGTGATGGAGGTATCAGTAAGGTGAATGCCCGACAATTCTGGAGTCCAGCATTCATTCAACTGTTCTTCATTAATGAAATCTTCGGATAGCACAATGTTTATCTTGCCCTCCAATCCCATCCTTTCCGCCAGATACTCACGGTTGATGAATACATTCAGCGGCAAGGTCTGCTCATTCCTCAGCAGAATATTGCCACCATCATCCACATCTTTCACCCCAGCCACATGAACACGCATTTGCGTGGCATAGCTTTTAGTCACGAAGAGCGACCCCGATGACACCTGATTTCGTGAAGGAAGATGCAGCACAAAGTCCTGCTGACCATTCAGGCGAGCACGAAGAGCATCGTTGACCAACACCTCATTAGAAGAAAGGGAGTCGGAATCCGTGCCCCACACATAGACAGGAAGCAGTTTACTGCCAACAGACACAAAGCCGTCCATCAGCAGAAAGCCGTTTATGTTTAGAGTTGAGGGTTTAGAGTTTAGGGTTGAGGGTTTAGAGTTTAGAGCTACCTTCATACTTTCAGAGAAAAATCCCGTCCCACTCGTAATGATGGTCTCGTATTTTCCCAGTCGTTCCTCAACCCTCTGCACCAACGTGCCGCGCACGGAGTCGCCTAGCAACAGACTACCCGTCAGCACTGCCGTCATGAGAATGACCGCGACCACCACCAGCCTATAGAACCGACGATAGTGTTTCCTGCTATGCGATAAGAGCAAACTGAGCTTCATGCGGTTATGAGTTTTCCGTTAATAAGATGAAAAGCAATCTGTGCAGCCTTAGCCATTTCCGGAGAATGGGTAGCCATAATTATAGTAGTATGAAACCGAACATTCAATTCCTGGAAAAGAGTAGCTATTGTCTTAGCATTCGCAGCATCCAGTTGGCCGGTAGGTTCATCAGCCAACAACAATGCAGGGCGGTTGATAAGGGCACGGCATATTGCGACGCGTGTCTTTTCACCTCCCGAAAGATTGTCCGCAAATCTGTCACCTAATTTCTCGATACCCACGAACTTCATAAGTTCCCGGGCATGTTCCAGATCCGCGGTAGGAACTGATTTATGAGTAGCCATAATCGGTAATAAAATGTTCTGTATGGCTGTGAATTGTGGCAGTAACCGATGATCCTGAAAAACCATACCGATGTGTCGATTGCGTAGGGTAGGGAGTTCCTCCATAGCATTGGTAATATCCGTACCATTCAGTATGTACGTTCCTTCATCGGCTTGCAGCATCGTGCCCAATATGGAGAGAAGTGTCGTTTTGCCTGCACCTGATTCTCCAGTGATAGACACGAAGTTACCATCGTTCACTTCAAGTGAAAGATGATCAATAACGCAGCGCATTTCATCGCCGTCAGTATATCTTTTTACTATATCTTTTAATTTAATCATAATCATAACACATCAGTGTGCCTCGTGCTGTGAGTATATAGAATCGTCCTGACACCACGGCTGGAGAAGCAACGATAGTTTCTCCAACCTCTTCATTCCATAGTTCCGTACCATTGTTAGCGTCGAAAAGTGAAACGTGTCCGTCTTTTGTACACACAATAACCTTATTTCCTGCTACAATAGGTGAACATTCGCCTGTGATGCCACGCAACAGTTTCTTCCAGCGAAGATTACCAGTCTGGCGATCAAGGCAACTCAAATAACGCTCATCTGTCAACATGTATATGGCATTTTGTGTTACGGTTGGCATTGATACCATACCTCCATCTTCTTCCGTCTTACCCTTTCTACTATCCACTTTACGCTTTCCACTATCTACTATACACATTCCACCTTCTGCAAGTCTTATCCTGTATATGTTACCCTTGTAATCCGCTTCATACGCCATATCCCCCCAGATGGCAGGTGATGCCGGCAGATAGGATTCAAGTTGTAAGGAGTCCGTAGCCATACCCGTTGCAGAATCCACCATACGGAGCCATGTGTCACATCCTCCAAACAGCATATATCGTCCCCAGACAGCAGCCGAACCATTGATGTAATATCCTGTGGCATAGCGGTTGCGCAAATCTCCTGTCAATGCATTGAGTACATACATTCCACCGTCATAACTTCCTACCAGCAGATGTCGCTTGCCGTTTATGTCGATGAGATTTGGTGAACCAGATATCTGTCCTAATGTTTCATAGTCCCATACCACACGATTTTGGGTAATGGAGAAAGCATTTATATGCCCGTCTATCCTACCCACATATAGCATGGAATCATCAACCACAAACGAGGCTTCAATGGCAGTCTTGAAATCATGAATCATCACAGAGTCACCTTCTGATGAAAATCTGTATAGTTGTCCTTTGCGATTAAGAATATAAACCCAGCCGCCATACACGATGGGCGCAGCCACCGTGCGTGATTGCAAAGTCCTGCTCCATAGCAGTCGGGGAGATTCAGGAATATCGCAGTCAGCATATCCGTTCAATGACGGAGAACCACGGAATATGGTCCAGTCCTCAGCATGCTTTCCTTCTGCATATTCATTCATCATCGCGCAACTTGCGAACGAACAGAGCGCCAGTAGGGCATAGATTTGCAATTTCTTCATCTACTTTACTTTTATTTTCTTCCGGAATCACCACTTGCATATCAAATCCACGATACATAAAAGTGAAGCCATTCTTAGAATTATACACACACAATCCGCAACGGATGCACTTGGCAGGTTCATAATACAATTGTCCGTTCACATGAATCTGCACCTTCACCTGTTGATGTGATGCTACACCATAGCGAGACGATTTTATCCCTGCATCGGAGGCACATTCCCTCAGCTGGCACTTCTCTTTTCCTTCACAGGCACAATGCAGGCAATGCGACTGCTGGGCATAGTATTCACGCAACCATTTCTTTTCCGTGTCCGTATAACGGCCGAGTTTGGAGGAGAAATATGGTTTAGAGTTTAGTGTTGAGAGTTTTGTGTTTGGTGTTGAGGGTTTAGAGTTTTGACCTTCAACACTGATCTCCGTGATAATCTTACGAATATCCACGCACTTATCCACCGAGCCTCTTCTGCAAGCCTTCTCGCAAGGAGCCTTGCAGTCGTTACAAGGAAGGTCATGCACATCTACGGCCGAAGCAAGGAGCGTGTAAGCCCTGTCTGTCTGTTCCCTGTCAAGATAGAGCAATATCCGTGCAACATCAATCTTTGCAGGGCATACAATGGTGCATGGAGCTTCGCAGTCAGCACGATGGTCACTCAACAGAAGTTCAAGTCCCATCCTTCGCATATCCGCCACCTCCTCCGACTCCGTATCTATATCCATTCCTTCATAGGGAAAGGTGCTGCAACTCGGAATCATCTGACCGCTTCTAACATCTTTCACCATACACACCATGCATGAAGCCTGATGCTCGGCCTCAGAATCGTAGCACAGGGAAGGAACGTGCAAGCCTCTGTCTCGCAGTTCCTCAATAAGCACACGCTGCCCTGTTACTTCAATCTCGTTGCCATTAACTATTATTCTCATGAAAAAAATACTAATTACGAATGACTAATTACTAATTACCTAGTTACCATAAGCAATTACGAATGACTAATCACGAGTTTCTAATTAACGTGAGTTCGACGAATTCAAGACTGCGAGGGCTGAAAGCCCGACACCTAATAGGGCAGTCCGTTAGGGCTGTTATTCTATAGATGCGTGATT
>CADCIQ010000060.1 GCA_902801425.1 uncultured Bacteroidales bacterium
GTAAGTGCGACATCTGAAGACTTTAGGTGTCGGTCCTTCAGACCTCATCCCTCTAATAACGGCAAATATAACAGCCCTCACGGACTGCCCTTTTAGGTGTCGCTCCTTGGCTTTCCCTTCGGCCGCCGACCTCTTCGACGTTCAGAGCTCTTTCAACCACATGATATTCAAAAACATACGAATAGAGGAATTCATCGAACTCACGTTAATTACGTAAGCGAGGAGGGCATGAACGATTTTTCAAACGCAGAGGCGCAAATTTTTATTAAACGCAAAGACGCGAAGTCGCAAAGAAAAAATCTCTGTGCCTTCGCGCCTCTTCGTTCAATAAAAATTGCGATGCGGAAAATATATAAAACACCAGGACTCTCACGATGGAGAATCACAGCGGATATATTCTTCTTTCTGTGTAGGGGAAGAGTCAAAACAAATCTGTGTGGGTGCCTGTCTGCAAGAAGAGGAGCGTCAGCTGGGTGTCGTTTTGCTCCCACGTCATCAGCCAGTCGGGCTCGATGTGGCACTCCCATTGTCCGTTCTTGTCGCCCGACAGCTTGTGTGGGAGATACTTGGCGGGCAGCGATCCCGTGGCTTCAAGCAAGTCCATCGCGTCAGTTATGTGCTTCATGTTAAGCCCACGCTTGATGCAACGGCGGAAGTCTTTCTTGAAGCGGTTGGAAAGTGAAACCGAATATGCCATAGCTATAAGCCCATTTCCTTATAAAAGTCCTTTAGCGAGTCATAATGATACACTCTACCATGCTTCACATCGTCCATCGCCTCGCGATAGCCAGCGGTCTTGGTGATGTCATACTCCTTGGACTTGGTATCCTTCTGTATCTTTACAGAAGCGACGCCCACAAGCATCTTGCAGGCTTGTTTTACCTTTGAAACGAGGCTTTCGTCGGGTACTTGTAATACTATCGTTGCCATAATCCTAACAATTTATTAGTTTCTGGGTGCAAAGATACGAATAAGCGAGCGAAAAACCAAATTTTTTTGAGTTTTTCCGAGCGTGAGTATCTTCGAGGCTGAACCTCAGAGATACAACTTTTCCGCGAGATCATGACAGAAAAGGAGAAAAACCTGACAAAAATATCCAAACGCAAAGGCGCAGAAATTACCATAAATATTCGTTCTTCCTAAGTAGATACTCCATACATACTCCATAGTTTTGATGGAGTATCTATGGAGAATTTATGGAGTAGCGATGGGGGAATAAAGGAGTAGCGATTTCAAATTCCATAAGCGTGCGGAAGACATCAAACGCGAAGACACAGAGATTTTTTCTTTGTACCTTCGCGTTAAACAAACGTGAACTCGATAAAAAAAGGGAAGCGGATTTATCTGATTTATCTGAAAATTAGCAGAATACGTATCGCGCCAGCTATCAGATAAATCAGATAAATCCGCTTCCATTATTATTTTTTACTGTTTTATCATCAATAAACCCGTTTAGAAGAGAATTTATATATTATTGAATATCACGTAGTTGAAAGAGCGAAACCAAATAGGGTTTTGGCTTTCCCTTCGGCCGCCGACCTCTTCGACGTTCAGCCCTCGCAGTCTTGAATTATTCGCTGAAACTCATCAAGCTGAAGCAAGTCGTCGAACTCACGTGAATATATGATTAATTTACGATTAATTCACGGGCATTTACGTTCGCCGAAGGCTAAAATTAAGGTGGAATGAATAGTGACAAATTCCGTAAGCAAAGACGGCATGAACATCGAAGAGGCCGTACTCGCAAAAAACATCAAACGCAGAGACGCGAAGACACAGAGAGATTCTCTTCGCGTCTTCGCGCCTTTGCGTTTAATAAAAAAAATCGCGTCTTCGCGTTTAATAAAAATTTCTGCTTGTGAAAAATTAGATGCTGAGCTCTTCGAGCACCTTGATGAGCTTCTTGTCGAATGGCTTGTCGGAACGGATTGCCTCAGAGAATGGTACATAGACCACCTCATTGTTCTTAATGCCGACCATTACATTACGCTGACCTTGCTTGAGTGCCTCGATAGCACCTACACCTGTACGGCTGGCAAGGATACGGTCACGCGCCGTAGGACTACCGCCACGCTGCAAGTGTCCGAGAATTGACACGCGCACATCGTAGCCAGGGAACTCGTTCTTGACACGCTCTGCATAGTAGAGGGCACCGCACTTAGGCGACTCTGACACGATGACGATACATGACTTCTTAGACTTACGAATGCCGCGCTTCATGAATTCCGCCAACTGGTCCTCGTCGGTTGCCTCCTCTGGTATGATGGCTGCCTCAGCACCACAGGCGATGGCAGAGTTCTGGGCAAGGAAGCCCGCATCACGTCCCATAACCTCGATGAAGAAGATGCGCTCATGGCTCTGTGCGGTGTCGCGGATGCGGTCAACACACTCCATGATGGTGTTCATCGTTGTATCATAACCAATAGTAGAGTCAGTTCCGTAGAGGTCGTTGTCGATAGTGCCAGGAAGACCGATACATGGCACGTCGAACTCACGAGCGAAGTTCATGGCACCTGTGAGAGAACCGTTACCACCGCATACGATGAGCGCATCAACGCCGTTAGCCTTGATCTGGTCGTATGCCTTCTGCATTCCCTCCATTGTCATAAATTCCTTTGAGCGAGCAGTCTTGAGGATAGTACCACCGAGGGTGATGATACCGCTCACGTTCTCCGTGGTGAAATCCTTCATCTCACCATTGATAAGGCCGTCATATCCGCGATAGATGCCCTTTACCTTGAAACCGTTGTAGATGCCGGCACGAGTCACGGCACGAATGGCTGCATTCATTCCAGGAGCATCGCCGCCTGATGTGAGAATGCCTATTGTCTCGATTTTTGCCATAGTGATTAATTTTAATTAGCCTAACCAAGCCTTCCCAAAGGGAAGGATGTTCTATACGATAGATAATTTAATTGTTAATTATAAATTGATATTGTTATACCTGATAAGTTTATTTACCATTTAGCTATTTACAATGTACAATTTTGCCTTCCACATCCCTCCCTTTGGGAGGGCTTGGGTAGGCTTTTATACCGTGAAATACAGCACCGTGAGCCCGATGATTCCGGCAAGCAGCACCTTTGAGCCTACGTGCTTGAAGTACCATGACATTCCGACACGCTCAGCCTGCATATAGACAATGCCTGAGACGCTACCCACGGTCAATACGCTACTGCCTACGGCGGTAGCATAGCCGATTATCTTCCAGTATGCGCCGTTCTGCACCATATCGGCAAGGAATGGCTCAGAAGGCTGCACGACCTCGCTAATATCAAAGATTGATATCATGGTCATTGCCGTGGCAAAGTTGTCGAGGAAGATACTGATGATTCCGCTTATCACTCCGAGAATCCAGATGTTTGGGCAATATTCCTCTATCTGCTCGGCAAGCCATGAGAATGCGCCTGTCTCGCTAACCACTCCGACGGCAAGCATTATTCCCATAACATAGAGCATAAGCTGAATGATGGAGTACTGAAGCTGTCGTGGGATGGAACGTGTGAGCCTTCTGTCAGAACTCATTATGTTTCTGTTGAAGATTTCATTTACGACCCACAGGATTGACAGCACGCAGAACGCTCCTAGGAATGGTGAGAGTTTCGTGATGCTATGGAATGTAGGGATGAACCACAAGCCACCTATGCCCACGAAGAGCACGAGGAGACGCTGCCACACGTTGAGATTGGTGTCATCGCCACGGTAAGGCATTGTGGGGTGGTCAAGCTGCACGGTCTCGCTCAATGTCCTGCCAATGAGATATGTTGGCAGCATCCACGCTATGAGGCATGGAATGGCGACAGAGAGTGTGTATGAAGTGGCGGTTATAGCCCCCATATTCCAGAGTACAAGCGATGTAGGGTCGCCGATTACCGTTAGTGCTCCGCCGAAATTGACGGCAAGGACAACTACGGCGCCATAGATAATCCTGTCTCGCGTGCGAGGGAGTATCTGATTGGTAACGGTGAGCATCATCACCGTGGATGATATGTTGTCGAGGTTGGCTGACAATATGAATGAGAATGCAGCGAGTTTCCATAGAAGCAAGCGACTGTTGCGTGTGCGTAGCCAGATGGTGAGGAAATCGAAGCATCCGTTGTTGTGCAGGATCTCGACAATAGTCATCGTTGCGAGGAGGAAGAGCACCACTTCGGAAGCTTTTCCCACGCATTGTATGAATATGTTTTGCCAGATGTAGCTTTTCACGGCATCACTGGTGGCTGTTGCTCCATGCAGGAAGCTGAGATACTCTCCCTGATGGTTTGACATGATAAAGTCACTTCCCCAACAAATATATAGTACCCAGCCAACAGTACCTGCAAAGACCGCGATAGCAGCCTTGTTTATGTTGGTAAGCCTTTCGGTAGCTATGAATAGATAGCTAACAATCAGTATTGCTACAATTATCAATGTCATGGTTGCAAAATTACTACTTTTTCCGTGAATGCCAAACAAAAAGAGCGAAAAAATATCTTGAAAAGGGTAAATTCTTACAATTTGAAAGGAAATTTGCTTGCGCAAAGATTTGGAAAGTAAATTAGGAGTAAATTAAATCAGGAAATTAATTCAGGAAATTAAAAGCAGGAAATTAAAAATAAAAAAGGGAAGCGGACGAATCCGTTTCCCTTAATAATTTACTGAATATAATTTACTGATAATTTACTTTCCAAAAAAGAATTTACTTTCCAAGCCATTCCGCGCAAGCGGAAGCTTTTCACTTATTCGCCAAGAGGTACTGTGAAGTATTCTTTCTTGCCTGAAGGATAGATACCCTTGATGTAGAGAACAGGATCCTTACTCTTGTTAGCAGCCTTGACAGCATCGCTGAGGTCAGAGAGTTCCTTCACAGGTGTCTCGTTGACAGTCTGGATGATGAAGCCTACAGGAATGCCACGCTCCTTGAACTTACCAGAGTTGACCTTAGTAACCTTCAAGCCATACTTGATATCGAGATCTGCCTTCTCCGCATCGTTGATCTCACGAATCTGTGCACCAAGGACATCGAGGTCGGCATCCTTAACAACCTTAGTGTTGCCCTGCTCGTTCTTGAGAGTAACCTCAACGGTCTTTGACTTCTTCTTGTGGAGGAGAGTTACCTTAACCTTATCGCCAGGACGCTTTGTTGCGAGAATCTCCTGAAGCTCAGCCATCTTCGTAACCTTCTGACCGTCAACGCTTGTGATTACATCGCCATCCTCTATACCTGCATCCTCAGCAGCAGTTCCCTCAGCAACCTTAACTACATAGATACCATCGTTCGTGCCAAGGTCAACCTCCTTCTGCTGTGCCTTCTGCTCGTCAAGGTATCTGCGAACATCAGTTCCCTGAATACCGAGCAAGCCACGCTGTACCTGACCGTACTGCTTCAAATCGGCTACTACCTTATTCATAATAGTGGTAGGGATTGCGAATCCGTAGCCTGTGAAGTTACCTGTCTGAGAATAGAGCATTGCGTTGATACCAACAAGTTCGCCCTTTACGTTTACAAGAGCACCGCCTGAGTTACCTGCATTGATGGCTGCATCAGTCTGGATGAATGCCTCAACACCGTTTGCACCAAGTGAACGAGCCTTTGCAGAAACGATACCTGCCGTTACGGTAGCACGGAGATTGAATGGATGTCCGATGGCGAGAACCCACTCACCCACCTTGATATCATCGCTTGAAACGACGGTGATAGCTGGGAGATCCTTTGCGTTTACCTTGATAAGAGCGAGGTCGGTGTTCTTATCAGTACCGATGATACGAGCTGAATACTCGCGGTTATCGTTAAGGGTAACGGTGAGTTCGTCAGCCCCCTCTACAACGTGATTGTTAGTTACGATATATCCGTCGGAAGAGATGATGACGCCAGAGCCGGCACCCTCCTTCTTAGGAGTCTGAACCTTACGTTTCTGGTTTTGTCCCTGACCGCGCTGGCCGAACATTCCGAATGGGTCGAAGAAATCGCCGAATGGGTCGCTCTGAACCTCAACCTCCTGAACCTTTGAGTTCTGGAGATACTTGATATGTACGACACATGGCAGAGCCTTGTCGGCTGCATAAGTCAAATCAACTGGCTGACCTGCAACAGCGGCAGGAGCATTAGGAGTTTTTGCAGCCTTAGCCTCACTGAAGGCTGCAACTGAGAAAGTGAGCGATGTCACACAAAGTGCTGCGACAGCAAAATTACAAATAGTCTTTTTATTCATTTTTCTGATTATGAATTTTATTTACCTATTTTGGTTGTGGGGGATGTGGATTACATTTTTACAGACAGCCAACATCTGATTCCCGTTTTCCGAGTGCAAAATTAAACGCAAAAATTTGATTTCCGCCATTTTGTCATGTTTTTTGCTTTTTTTTAAGCTTTAATTCTCCCTAATTAACTGCAATTTATTATTTAACACTTGGAATAAAGAAATTTTAAGAAGCCAAGTTAAGTGAAAAATGAAAAATGAAGAGTGAAAAATACAAGTTACAAATTGTACATCGTAAATGGTAAATAACGTGAGTTCGGCGAATTCCTATATGGCAAACAGCAAGCTGTTTTTAACTGACAATAATTACCAATCTTACCAATTTTTTTCCAATAAAAATGATAATTACTGGTTGAAGATTGGTAAGATTGGTAATTATTGTCAGTTCAGCATCGGAGATGCGTTTATTTTCATCGAGATTTGTCGAAGACCCACTGACCATAGGGAAGTAACTCACGTTAAATCATCCTCCCCTCGTTGAAAATCCCTCTTAACATCGCTTTTCCTCCGTTGATAATACCATAATAATACCATTATATTACCATAATAATACCATAATAATACCATAAACTATGGTAATATAATGGTATCTTTATTGGATTTTAAAGGTATTTATATGGGATTTACTACCTACCCAGAACGGCGCCAAATCGATTTTTCTCCCTCCGCACGTTTGTATTGAACAAAATGCAGGTTTACCCCCGTACATCGAATTCACGTTAATTTAAATTTTTCACTTTTCATTTTTCATTTACATTTAGTCTTTCCTATACCAAATCCTAATGATCTTTCTGCGAATAACAAAGATATTAATAAATGTGACGAGAAGGAACAACGATGCTCCGACCGTTAGCATTGGCGAAATAGAGCCGCTGGAGAGTTCGGGATAAATATCCTCTATCATCGTCATGTAATAAGACCTGACTATCATAACCGATACGATAGCGATGATAAGGACGATAAGGTTCAGCGATGCCGTAAGTAACTGATACGGACGCGCTACCCTTGAAGGGGAATAGCCTATAAGAAGCAGGTTCTCCAGTTTCTTGGCATTCTTCTGAACAAGCAGATAGATGCTGAGCATGAGGATGTAAAAGCTCAGGGCTGAGATGACAAGCCCGACGATCATCACCAGACTGACCACAAGGCGCAAGAAATACGCAATCTTTTCCTGATTCATCTGGTCTTGCTCTATCTCCATGCCGTGATCATCAAGATACTGACCAACTTCTTTGTCGGCTGCATTAGTGACCTGCATCAGCAATCGGGTATGGCAGACCTCATCCTTCGGAGCATAATAGGAATTGCTCCAATCCATGAACGACTGAGGTACGAGTATGCTGCTCAGACTCGAAGAGAAGCCCACTACCCTACCCTTGTATGTATCTTCCTTGCCATCGCCCTTTATGACAATGGCGAAATCAATCATGCCCATCACACTCTCTGAAATCTTCGGTGCATTATGGCTCTGGGCATATCCGAAATTATACATATTGATATATGTACGAGGCACTATGACAGGCACTTCCTTCTGTCCTTCCTTCCATTGCCATTGGCTCTTGTCAATCTCTACGAAATCATCAGGAACAGACTCAAAGAACAACTCACTCGACAGCACAGACTGCCCTGAGATACCCATGTGGGCATCCACCTTATAATTGGTTGATGTGAATCCGCACACCTTTTGCACAAATGGCTGTGAGGCTGCATCCTCAATCTCGCCCTTCGCGAAGTCGGTATTCGCACCACTTATCGTAGTGCCCATGCCGATGTGCTTTGAAACCACAACGTAGTTTGCCTTCATGAACGAATCTTCCTGTGAGAAGACAGGCAACACGTCATTATAAAACTGTATTCCGAGAAGTACAATCACCATTCCGCAGAGGTTTGCAAAGAAGAAACCCACGAACTGCGGTACACTTATATGTGCTCGAAGTAATTTCCAGATCATCTTTTTATGTACAATTTACCATTTACAATGTACAATTTACGCATCTACAATGTACTATTTACCATTTACAATGTACAATTTACGTATACACAATGTACAATTTACCATTTACAATGTACAATTTTCCGCCCTCTTAATTATCAATTTTCAATTATCAATTTTCAATTTCTTAAGTGTAACCACTCCCCCTTGAGGGGGTAAGGGGGGAGGAGCCCTCCCTTGGGGAGGGACTGGGTGGGTCACAACTTCACTTTTCTATCATACCCAATATCCATATGCTTACCAATACTGGTAACAATCACCCCTGCGCCTTGTCGCTTTGCCTCTGTCATCATTATATCTGCCATAATGGCAGAGTTCGTATCGTCAAGGTGAGAGATAGGTTCATCGACCAAGAGGAAATCAAACGGTTGCACCAAGGCGCGCATCATAGCCACACGCTGCTGCTGTCCGAATGACATAAACGCTATCTTCGTATCAACTTTATCCTCTATGCCAAGTCGCTTGAACCATTCAAGGATCTCCGCTTCCGTCTTATGCCCAGAGAGCGTGTTCTTTATCTGCACATTCTCCATAGCAGTAAGTTCAGGGAAAAGACGCAGTTCCTGAAAGAGGTGGCTTATCGTTGTACGGCGAAGATTGCACCATTTATCCACGCTATACCCCTTCACATTCTCAGAATCAAAGAGAATACTTCCCTCATAATCAGAGCGATAGCCAAGCACATAAGAGCAGAACGTACTCTTGCCTTTTCCTGAATCTGCAAGCACAAGGTATGTCTTGCCTTTCTCAAAGACCGCCTCCGTCTGCCATATCTCCGACTGCATCTGCTGTCCTTTGAACACAGCAGGGAGCACATTATTGAATGATATTTTATTCATTATTATTGGCCTAAGGCCTCTCCCCCCGCCCTCCCCCGTAGGGAGGGAGCCTGTCCGCGAATGACCATCCGCTCAGCATACAAGGAGATTTAATTAACTATTACTAAATTTCGATTTTTTATCAGTCTTTTGCGCACTCCGGCTCCCTCCCTACGGAGGGAAGTCCGATGTTGATAACATCGGAGTATGTGCAAAGCGGGGGGAGAGGCCGTACCTCATATTCTATTCTTTTCACCCCTCCCAGAAAAGGCTCAAAGATGCTAATAACTTCCTTGTCAAGCGATTTCAGATTAACAGAAACCTTCATCAAAATATTGGCTTCAGCTCCTTGAAGCGTCTCGACCTCAGTATCATTTCCACTCTGGATAATAAGCATACGACCTTGCACATTCCTGAGTTTCTCACGGAAACCACCGCTATTGAGCATCGTCATAAAATCCTTGTTTGACTCCATGACATGAATGATTTCCTCGCTATTGCCCTTTGCAAGGATATTCATCGCATTATCAATGCCTTGACGAATAAGGAGATTATCAGAAGTAGTTCTGCCCATAAGGGTGAGTACGCTGTCATTTACGCTCACATCAGCCTTTAGCATAACATCATCGGTACTGGTGCCAGTAGGAGTACCGATAAGGAAAGGCACAACAAGTTTCTTTGGCATCACACTTATGCTTGCAATGAGTGAAACCGGCGATTTTGCACCTTCTATTTCCTTGAAAATATCAGTTTCGCCAATGCCACGCTCAGGGTCGAGTGTGAGGTATCTCATAAGTCTCTTTGCCACCTTCTGTTCATCAGAAGCAATGACAGGTCCCACCGCCACAAGCGCGTCCTCATTATATGCCACGAGGAAATTCATGTTCACCACGGCATATTTGCAATTCTTCAGTTCCTTTGGCCCGGAAGCCTTGCCAGCCTTTGCAAGAGCAGAAATGAGATTGTCTATCTCATCATCATCCTTCACCTTTGCACACGCACCAAGACTACCGTCAGGAGCTGCAAAGAGATATACAGGCGCAGAAATATCCACTCCCGAATTCTCTGATGATGTCAAGGCATCATCACCCATAAAAAGTTCAAGACTTGCCTTTGCCCTATCCTCAGAAGCGACTCGCACGATAGCCTTGCTCTGAGAAGGGATGGCATCATAGTAAAAAAATTCTTGATTGGTACATGAAGCCAAGAAAACAAAGCCTAACCAAGCCTTCCCAAAGGGAAGGATGTTTGATAGTAATTTCGCGAAAGGCATTATAATTTTCAATTTTCAATTTTCAATTGGTTCTCGCTCCCAACTGCATCATCATCACAGCCGACAATGCTGCGGTCTCAGTTCTAAGTCTTGCAGAACCGAGAGATACTGATTTATATCCGGCAGCAACAGCCGCCTTAACCTCTTCTATGGAAAAATCGCCCTCTGGTCCGACAAGAACGAGAATCTCGTCATTATCAGAAATATCCATAGACTTTATTTCCTCGAAGAAATCAGTCCTTGGCACTTCATCATAGCAATGGCAGATAAAGCCCTTCGGATGCTGCTTAATGATATCCATGAAAGGAATCATCTCGTTTACAACAGGCATCCAAGGCTTACGACTCTGCTTAACGGCAGAAACCACAATCTTCTCCAGCCTATCCTTGCGCATCTGCTTTCTTTCAGAGAACTTGCAAAGCGGAAATGAGAACTCATCCACACCTATCTCCGTAGCTTTCTCCACCATCCACTCCACTCGCTCCATCATCTTCGTTGGAGACATAGCTATATGCAGATGTCCTTTCCATCCTTTCTCCTGAGGAATGGTCTCAATGATACGATAGTGACAATGCTTCCCTTGGGCAAGAGTAACCTCTGCCCTGAAGAAAATGCCCTCACCATCCATAAGGAATATCTCATCGCCCTCAACGAGTCGGAGCACACGGATAGCATGCTGTGCCTCTTCCTGTGGAAGTTCATCAAGCCCACCAGCCTTAGGCACATAGAAATATCTTACTTCCTTCATCCCTTCGACCTCCTGTCAAGCTCTTCCTTTATATGCTTCGCGGTTTCGTATTCCTCGTTCTCAATAGCCTTCTCAAGCGATGTCTCAAGCATCTCCCTTGTAAGGGAATTGATAGGAATAGCTACTCCCGGCTGATTCTTCTTCAAAGGCACACTCTGATACTGCCACAACGTGCGCTCAGCATAGAGAGGCACATGCTTGTTGGCAAGAGTGAGCAGAACGCCCTCAGTAGCCTTCACAGGGAAGGTGGTGCCTGTACGCTCATCCTCAATCACAGCCCTGTAAATTCCATCCACCACATTGGTTACCACCACGCACAGCTTCAGGTCGGTCATATAGCTTATGATACCCATCAGAGCCTCAGGAAGAAGAGTCTTCCCGGCATTATCACCGAAGGAATGCACCAACTCATCATCCGTAGGTACCAAACCTGTACGAAGGTCGAACTGAAACTTCGTAAACCTATCGCACACAATGCTCAGATGACGGGTTTCCTGCTCGTCAGTAAGACTGATGATGCCAATATCTGTATTGTTCACCATCAGCTGTATGCCCATATATTTCAGTTTTATTTTTTCCATAAATATAATAAAAGCCCCTCACCTGCCCTTCGGGCATCCTCTCCCCAAGGGGCGAGGAAGAAGTAACATTTACTGCTTATGAGGTATTATTTGAGGATTAAATACTAACATCCCCCTCTCCCTTTGGGGAGAGGGTGTCCGTAGGACGGGTGAGGGGCCGTTTCGGTCTGAAAATAACCGCGAAAAGCACAAGCACGGCAAGCGAATAGCCAGCGAATACATACCATGACGTGCGCCAGCCGGCAATCACATCGGTCACGCCCTCATTGAACACGAACGTATTTACTACGACCTGAGCAGAAAGTGTGCCAATCGTAGCACCAAGACCATTTGTCATTATCATAAACAATCCCTGTGCCGAAGAACGTGTCTCTGCATCCGTGTTCTGGTCAACAAACAAAGCACCTGAGATGTTGAAGAAATCGAATGCCACACCATATACGATACAGCTCAACACCAGCATCCACAATCCTGAGCCAGGGTCTCCTGCCCCGAACAGCGCGAACCTCAATACCCAAGCAAGCATGGCTATCATCATCACATTCTTTATACCGAACTTTTTTAGGCAGAAAGGAATGAGAAGGATGCAGCACGTCTCGCTTATCTGCGACAAGGATATGAGGATATTGGCATGCTGTGCCCCGAAGGTATCGGCATATTCCGCTACATCCTTGAAGGAAGTGATGAACGGATTCGCATATCCATTCGTTATCTGCAAACTCACGCCAAGAAACATGGAGAAGATAAAGAATATCGCCATCTTCTTTTTCCTGAACAGTCGGAACGAGTCAATGCCAAGTGCCTGAACAAGAGATGTTGAAGCCTCGCCTTCGGTCTTTCCATTGACTGGTGAAGCTGGTAGTGTGAGGCTATATGCAGCAAGCAGAAGGCTAAGACCGCCACTTACCAAGAACTGTCTGCTTGATGTCTGGAAACCGAGCAGGTCAACCGCAATCATCGTACAGATGAAGCCTATTGTTCCGAACACCCTTATCGGCGGAAATGCCTTTACCGTATCATAGCCACTCATTGTCAGGGCATTGAATGCCACGGAGTTACTTAGCGCGAGGGTTGGCATATAGAAAGCCACACTCAGAGCATAGAGGGTGAACAGCATCCCTATACTGCATCCAGATGTCATGCCATATATTCCCGCTGCCCCCATGAACAAACCGGCAAGCAGATGGCAGAGCGAAAGTAGTTTCTGAGCAGGAATCCATCTGTCAGCCACTATGCCCATTATTCCGGGCATGAAAAGACTAACCACTCCCTGGATGCTATAGAACCATCCTATTATAGAGCCGAATCCTGCTTCTGCGAGATATGCTCCCATACTTGTGAGATATGCTCCCCAGACGGCGAACTCCAGATAGTTCATTATTATGAGCCTAAGTTTCATTATATTATTTACGAATTTCTAATTGCCAAATACTTGAATGCAAAATTACACCAAAAAAATGAAACAACCAAATAAATCAAAAAAAAGTGAAGATTTTGCAAAATCCTTTTCAGTTCTCATATAAAATAACTATATTTGCACCCAAAAGACATTCAACATAATGACACGACATACATTATTATATATGGCACTTCTCGCCTTGCCTCTTACCACCAACGCGCAAGAGACAACGACCGAACTTGCCGTGGACGATATCACCTACCAAGCTCAGGAGTCGCCCACACAGGCTCTCACCCCACAGCTAAGCGCCCCCCCAACGCTCAACCTCCCTACCCTCACCGAGTATGGACAGATGCCTAACCTCCACTTCCCTTACCTTGGATGGCATAACTGGCCTACATGGAGTTTGCACGAGGGCGTGAACGCTTCGCTCGGCTTGTCGGTATTCTCTACATTCGGGAGCGGCAACACATGGAGCGGAGCAGGCTTTTCTCAGAATGCCTCGCTGATGTACGCTATGCCTTTAGGCAAGAAATTCAGCGCAGCCATAGGCGGATATATCAAGAACACATCATGGGCACATGATTCGTTCCGCAGCGCAGGACTATCAGCCATACTCAACTATCAGGCAAACGACCGTCTGAATGTGTATGCCTACGGACAGAAATCGCTTCTCAATAGCCGGCACATTCCCCTACCGCTCTATTATATGGAAGATATTTCCGACCGCATCGGCTTGGGGGCAGAATACAAGGTAACTCCTGCATTTTCAATAGGATTGAGCGTTGATTACAGCAGATATAAGGAGCCAAATCCGTGGTTTGAGCGACATAATGCGAGTTCAAAACAACAAAATAGGGAATTTCCTCGATAAATGAGGAAATTCCTTTTCTATTTTCATACTTTTTTATTACCTTTGCCAACGAATAAGGTAAAAAGACAAAAGGCAAGGCGAAAAAAACTTAGTCCTTATACCTTAGTCATTTAGACTTTTACAAACCCAAACATAAAAAAATAAGAAAGATATGAAAAAAATTTTATCTCTTTTATCTGTAGTTATCATCGCCCTCAGCACATTTACTTCATGCGATGAGGACGTAATGATCAGCTCTTCTCTTAGAGGCACGTGGGAAGGTGACATGTACACCTACCACGACATTAACGGACGCACTCAGCAAGTTACATACACCGAGATTATGTTTACCAGAGATCCTGGTGAATATACAACCGGCTATGGATATTGGATAGACCATTTCAGCCGTCGCGCTGGTGACTATTACTACAGCCGTATCGAATGGGAGGTAAGGAACAAGACCATATACATTACCTTCAGAAACAGAAACGGCAAGAGCACTATCGAAATCTACGACTATAGTCTGAGCGGAAAGCACTTCAAGGGTTGGTTCAAGGATGGTATCAATACAAATACCGACTTCGACCTTATCAAGACTCGCGATGATTATGACACCTATGACTCCGACTATGGCTATGGCGATGGCTACTACGACTATTACTATTCAAAGGCTACACGTAGCGCAGGTGATTCAGCCAAAGCAGAACTGCCAGAGCCTGTTCGCAAGTTCAAGAAGGTTGTCAAGAAATAGCCTTACTCTTATCAAGGCATAAGAATAGCGGTAATCCACCTCAAACAGAGGTTGGTTACCGCTATTGCCGTAATATAACCTCAGTTCGATGAATTAAAGGCAACAGACAATAATCAACGAGAGCTCAACAAACTACACAAGTCCCCTATCTTACCACAGCCAATGCATCATCCGTGAGATACGCCCCATTGCGACGGATGGAAAGAAGCACCTCCGATGTCACCCAGCGCTTGAACTCCTTCGCCTGTGGAAGCTTAGAGGAAAGGATCAGAGCATAAAGACCGCTCTCGTTGATGAGCATTGTTTGAGCTTTGTAGTTAGAACCTGATCCCTGAATCAGGGATCAGGTTTTGTCCTCATCATCCACATGGTTAAGATTGTTGTACTTTAGTTTTATGCTATCGCTAACTTCCACGCCACCAGCCACATCAATGAATGACGATGGGAATAGTACACAAAGGTACTTATTCCCCTCCTATTTTTCAAATAAATTCTACGGAAATTTTCAAACAATTTTTCATGCAGAAAATATGCGTTTTTATGCAATGGAAAGAGCATGAAAAAATCCCAACCTGCCAAGCAAATCGGGATTATTTCCTGCGTTATTTCTTTTTGTATTTGTAAGTATATTCCAAGTCGTATTCCTCGAATAATTTTTCCCCTGTATTTATATAATGTTCATTTCGAATAGTACCATCATCATTATAAGTATAATTAACATGTACAAGTTCATAATCACGGTCACAAACTTTGCTAACAAGTCTTCCCTGTGCGTCATATTCGTATGTATTTTCGTATGTATAACCCTTCTGTAAAGAATAATTGAAGTAGATTTCCTTTACTATATTACCAAGACTATCATACTCATACTCGTGCTTTTGATTAAGTGATCCATCCTTAAGATTGGTAGCTACTATTGTTTCAGTATTCCCACTGTAGCTGTACGTTGAAACAAAGCCATAATCTTTGCTTATAGAGTCAACAATCTCGGTATGTTTTATAATCTTTCCATCCTGCGAAAATTCGTTTTTAACTGTAGTAACCAGTTGGTTCTTCGAGTTGTAACCATACGTTACCAAAGAAGAATTACCGTATTCATGCTTGAATAGTTCAACTAGATCATCATTTTTATATAATCTTGATTCAATCACTTCACCGTCAGCATTATGTGTATAGGTTTGTTTATATCCTAATGAAAGATCACGACTGACAAGCAGCCCTTTCTCGTTATACTCGAAACGATTAAACAGTTTCCCCTCATCGGAACGCTTACCATCCTTCCAGTCATAGCGAGTTATTAACTTTTCGGCAAGATACTTACCTTCACCGTTGATGCTTTCATCGTCATCGTCGTCACTTGAGCAGCTAACAAAGCCAAGCCCCAACACCAATCCAAGCAATAATGCAATGTTCTTTTTCATTTTCTGTTTTTTGTTTACAATAAAGTTTTTCTTTCGGCTGCAAAGATACGCATTTATTCCCTATTATCCAAAATTAATCAGCTTTTTTCATCACCCTATCACCCTTGCCTCGCCCTCGAAGGCGCATATCTCCTCAGCCAAGTGGTTGAGGTTATGGAAGATGGAGTAGTCGGTATCGGCTGGCACGCCGTTCACCTCGCCTATCGTTTCGGGCTTCCAAGGGGCAAGGATGAGCAGAGCGCCGCCTGCGCATGCCTCGAAGCGGCGCAGCTCCGGCTTCCAGTAGCTGCCTATCGCCTCTTTCTGAAGGTGGATAAGCGGATAGCCGCGCTCTATGCAGCGGTCCTTTATCATTCGCTCTCCCATGCTTATGCCGGGCGTTACGATAGCCGTGGCACCTTGCATCACCATGCGCTTCCATTCCATGCACTCGCGGCGGTAGGCATCCGTGCGCTCGTAGGGCGTGCGGCCGTCAGGCGCTTTCCGGTGGCAGAACACCTGCACCTTCCTTGCCCAGCGAAGCAGGAACAGATTGCCGAAGGCGGCATAGTCGCGCCCTCCTATCACCACGTGCAGGCATCGGCGCATAAATTCAGGCCTTGCCCTTCGTATCACCGCCCTTCGTGGGTTATCCTCCACATAGCGAGTCATGGCGGAGAAATGGCGCACATCGGGGTTGCCATTGGCATCGGTAAGGCAGATGGTATCGTCGTAGTTATCATCCCAGAGGGGCTGCGCGGCTTCGGGGTGGGCGGCGTAGTATTCGGCCCGCTGACGGTGGGAGAGGCGGTGCAGGTCAGTGCTGGGCTTGCAGCAGTTGGCAAGAGCCATGTACGGCTCATTGCCATCAGTTTTGGCATCGCCCCTAGTATCGGCAGCCGTAAATGGCGGCCACCCCGCTTGTATCTCTCTCCATGCCTTTGTGCAGCCTATCTTGAAGCCGCATATCACCTCGCCCACGCTCCTGTCCATCTTCTCCAGCACCTCTATCACCCCGTGGAAGTGGTCGGGCATACACACGGCGGCATGAATGCGCACCTTCCTACCTTCCTTCCATGCCTCGCCTGAATCTCAGGAATGCGCGCCCAGCAATATTCCACCGCCTTCCCTATCTCCGAGAGCACCATGGCAAGGGGCTTTGAGGTCATTGTTCAGCTCACCGAGGAGGGAGTGGTTACGCTCCCTATACCTCACCACCAGCGTGATGAGGTATATCCCCGGCGCATAATAGTCATGCCCGGGGTCGTGCGGCCGATATGACGAATTCATGTTACTCATGGCTTTGTTTTTTTTGCAAAGGTACGCATTTTTCCTGAAACCTCCAAACATTCCCCCTTCATTTTCTGCGTTAGCATAAAACACCTCGACCTAACATATAACTGTTATATAAAAACAGGGACACCCCCTACACTTTCTAACTTCATAATATAATAATAAAAATTATTATATTATGGCTATAGATTACCCACAGTTACCCTGTGTGTTATTTATCTAACGGTTATATGTTAGATAGTTTTTCTCTATATATGCCTCCGAAAGTTTCTCACCCTGTATCAACGTGTTACAAGCCTAAAGTGCATTTTCTTCGGAACTATCATATATTTTTCGGTTGTTAGTTGTGATAATGTGGAAAATTGTTGTAACTTTGCACTTGGAAACAGAAAGGACCACAGCCTCTCCCCCCGCCCTCCTCCGTAGGGAGGGAGCCGGAAGGCAAACGGCAAATCCGCTCTAACACCGTTGTAAAGCCGTTGTGAATCCGTTTCCTACGAATCCCCTGAATCCCCCTGCATAGGGGGACTTGAAAGAAAAAAGGCTTTCGAGCCCATGATTTATAAGTTTCACGGACATCAGGCATCAGGGGGATATGGCTTACAGCCTTGCGAAGTCAAGCTACGGACAGAGCATCGAGGCATTCCTCGTGCCGGATGGGGAGAGCGCAGGAAACACCGCTGGCGCAGGTGGTGGTGGAAATGACAACCCACCTTCAGGTAGCGTTGGCAACGATAGCCTCTAACGCCCCCTTTCTAATTGCTTTCGCCATCTAAAAAACAGGGAAAAAACAATAAAAACATACAAAACAATAAACATACAAAATGTTTTCTTTTGTTTTCCTTTGTTTTAATTGGTTTTTCTAAATGGCGAAAGCAACTTATGCGAAAGACATGTTAATTGTTAATTGTACTTATGAAAAAGGAAACTTGGAAATTCATTCTTCAGACTATTGCAAGCATTCTGACTGCGATAGCGACCACTCTCGGCGTGACCTCCTGTATGGGGATATAGCGAGCTGCAAGTAAACAAAAAAGCCTGTCCAGAATCCCTATCTGGATAGGCTCTAATCAATATTCACGTACATTTTCACTTGTAAAATCCTACGGAAAATCCTACGTTTTATTGCAATCCGTATTGTGAATCCGTAAAAATTGTTTCATTTACAATTATCGTCTATTTTTTTCTGAAAAATATTTGGCTGAATTAGCAAAAACATATAATTTTGCAATTGTAAAAAAGCTAACGGCTGAGAAAAAACCTGAACAATAGCAACTAATTGAAGAAGGGAGAAAACTCAGCTTATAATAATAAAAGGAAATAGAAACATATAAAAGGAGGAATAGATATGAAACGTATTATTTCAATCATAATGGTGACTTTGCTAACTGTAGTGTCAGCACTTGCTAACATCGCAGAAGGCGTATCTGGAGACTGTAAATGGGTTATTGACAACGATGGTAACCTGACAATCTATTCAGAAAGTGACGAGGATGCAGTTCTCGGAACATGGGTTGGTGATTCAGCTCCTTGGAGCAACTACAGGGAATCAATCACCACAGTAGCATTTACTTCTCCTGTCGTTGCCAAGACATGCACCAATATGTTCAAGGGTTGTAAAAACCTTAACGCGGTGTATCTCGACAACCTCTATACTAATGATGTTACCGATATGAGCTTCATGTTTGCAGGCTGCGCTTCACTTGAGGTCATTGAGTTCAGCATGTCAGATGATATGTCTGCCACATCTCGCGACAATTTCCTTACCGATAACGTAACGAACATGGCAAGTATGTTCGAGGGTTGCAAGTCATTGCAATCTTTCTACCTTCAGAATCTTAATGTTCATAGCGTGACCGATTTCAGCGATATGTTTGCTGGTTGTTCTTCTCTTGAGAACATGGATCTCACAGGTTTGGCAGTAAACAAGAATGCAAACGACTCATCACTTACCGCTATCAACAGCATCGAGAGCAATTAAGAAATTACAGATATTAAACGCAGAGACGCAGAGACGCAAAGACGCAGAGCTTAAAAAAACTTCGCGACTTTGCGTCTTTGCTATTTAGCGCTTTTTCTTGATTTCGAAAAACACACCATTTTTTTACAGACACCCTTACTGCGCTTCGAGTTCCAGCACTCGACTTGACCAGTCGTTACGCTTGCTGTAATCTACGTTATGGGCATAAGGGAATTCGAGACCTGTCTGCATGAGGAAAGCACCGCTGTATGTCTTGCCCTCGCAAGAGAGAGGCGTGTCGTCAACACGGTTGAGCTCGTGAACCTTATACATGCGGTTGGCATCGAGTCCCGACATGCGGATACGTGGCAGGTGCTGATTCTTGAATGTCTCGAGTTTCCACCAGAAGAACACGGCCTTCTGCTTGTCGGCTGACACATACATCTCTGAGGCAAGGTTATCGCCCGCGTATGGAGAGTGGAGGCGGTAGAGGTCGCCAAACTGAATGACAGGACGGATACGCTTATAGTCGGTTATTGTCTGTCGGCAGAAAGCCTTCTCGGCATCGGTCATATTCTTAGGCTGAATCTCCATGCCCAGACGACCAGACATAGCCACATCACAACGGAACTTGATGGAGGTGGTGCGATATACGGCATGGTTCGGCACGGCTGAGATATGACTCGCCATTGCTATTGCAGGGAAGAAATAGCTGGTGCCCCATTGCATGAAGACGCGCTGGAGGGCATCGGTATTGTCGCTTACCCAGAACTCGTCAAAGTATGGCAGCAAACCGTAGTTGGCACGTCCGCCACCCGATGCACAGTCCTGAATAACCACGTCAGGGTACTTGGCACGAACACGCTCGCACACGTTTATCAGTCCGCGGTGATACTCTATGTAGAGGTGGCTCTGGTCAGCCATTGGGAGATACTGCGAACCGTGGTTCATCACAGGCGCGTTGGCATCCCACTTGATATAGGCTATCTCAGGATACTTGGTGAGGAGGTTATCGACGATGGAGAATACATAATCCTGCACCTTCGGATTTGAGAGGTCGAGGACAACCTGAGTACCGCCTCGTCCCTGAACAGGCTCACGCCCTGGAGCCTTGATGATCCAGTCTGGATGCTTCTCGTAGAGTTCGGAGGTGGTGTTAGCCATTTCAGGCTCAATCCAGATACCGAATTTCACGCCGTTCTTCTTCGCATCGGCAAGTAGGCGATCAATGCCTTCGGGCAGTTTCTTGGTATCAACAACCCAGTCGCCGAGGGCTGCGTTGTCGGTGATGCGGCGGTATTTATCGCCAAACCATCCGTCATCCATCACGAAGAGCTCACCGCCCATTGATGCTATGTCGTGCATCATCTGGTCCATGCCCTCGTGGTTGATGTCGAAATACACGCCTTCCCAAGAGTTGAGCAGAATCATACGCTCCTTGTCGCCGTGACGGAGCATATACTTACGCGCCCATGAGTGGAATGTCTGGCTCACGCCGTTAGTTCCGCTGACGGAATAGGTATAGGCAGAGCGCGGTGTGGTGAATGTCTCGCCTTTCTTGAGATGATACTCGGAGTTATCGGGATTGATACCTGCAAAATACTGGTGATAGTCGGTTTCGTCAGTATCAATAGTGATACGGAAGTTACCGCTGTAGCAGAGGGCGGCACCGATGACATCGCCTGCATTCTCACGGGCAGGACCATCGAGTGAGAGCATCACCTCGTTGCGGTCGGAGGTGGCGTTGCGGAGTCCGTCCTTGTTCTTTATTTCAAGCAATCCGTTCTTCAGAGGCTGCTCAACGAGCTGTCCCTCGCTTGCCCAAGAGCCGTGGAAATGGGTGACGTGCACGTTGCCGCGACGCACAGGGAGAAGAGGGTTATAGAACTGCGTGAGGGTTACGGTTTTCTTCTCATCGTTTTTAATATCCGTCCATGACTCAAGCATATCGAGGTCGCTGTATGCGAGATAATAGAGATGGACGGTGGTTGGATAGAGAGGGTCTTTGAGGGTGACGGTGAGCAACTGCCCTGAGCGCGTTTCTCCATTAGGGGCTTTCTCCGTGTGGGTGGTCACCTTATAGTCATCGATGACAAGGTTTGTTGACAGGTTGCCATCTGCATGGCGCATGGCAAGGCACACCTCATTCATGGTGTGGGTTGCACCGTAGGCGGGATAGACCTCGGAGCGTGTCCAGTTCTCGTCCTTCAGCTTCTGGAGGTTGGCGATGTCAGCATTTCCGATGGCAGGGCCATAGTAGAGGAACTGAGGCTCCGCGCCTTTGTCAAGGTCGAGGACAAAGGAGGTGTGAGGGGTACTTAAAGAGACTTTTTCAGCTTTTACCCCTATGCTACACACACAAAGAGCGAATGTTAGTATTTTAGATATTGATGACATGTTATTGCAAATTATTTATTTTGTTATGGATTGAGTTATTTAAACTAAGGTGAGTTTGACGAATTCAAGATAAACGCATCTTCGATGCTGAACTGACAATAATTACCAATCTTACCAATCTTATTCCAGAAAATTTTAATTTTATGTTTCTTATTGGCAGAAGATTGGTAAGATTGGTAATTATTGTCAGTTAAAAACAGCTTGCTGTTTGCTATATAGCTAAGCTATGACAGGCTTCTCTCGATAATTTCAAGACACATCCTCGAATTATGGTAAGGGCATTTCCAGAAGCCGGCATGATCATCCTTGCGGTTGATGTTGCGCTCTGGGTCACGGCTCCAGTACCATTCGCCAAGGTCGTGGTCGATGAGGTTATCCTTGATATACTGCCAACAGCGGAGAGCCTTCTGAAGAGCCTCTTCATCACCAAAGTGCTGGTAGATGTTATAGAAGCCGACAACGGTTTCTGCCTGTACCCACCAATGGCGGTCGGCATCCACATAGCCAGTATCAAGATTAGCCTCGTGCGTCATAGAGCCATCTGCATTGAGTCCTTTCTCTGAAGCCTTGGCAACCAACTGCACGATAGGCTCTACCTTTGCCAATACCTCCTTGTCACCAAGAACGAGCGCAGCCTCGTGCAAGAGCCATGAGCACTCAATATCGTGACCATAACTTTCGAGCCACCCCGCACCGCGAGTCCAGTCCATTTCGAAGAACAAGTCAAGGTGATGAGTGTCAGGGTTCAGGATTTTTTCGCAGAAGATGTCGATGAGGTTGCGGAGGGAGGTTTCAACTTTGAGCAATACGGGAAGAACCGGGGCCGGTTCTTCTGCCTTTAGCACACGATAGAAATTGGCATACGGCTCGATGATATGCAGATGGGTGTTCTGACTCTTTGGGTAGTTGGCATCAAGTTCAGAGAGGCGCATATCGGCAATCTCGCCCCATTCACGGGTGCAAGCCTCTATGTAGCCATTATATACCTCATCAAGGGAATGTTCCTCAATACAGGTGAAGAGATTGATACACACACCGAGCACCTTATGTATATCACCTTCGCTCACAGAGGCATCAGGACGCTGACGAAGGGCACGAACATATTCGCTCATGCCATAGAGCATGAAGCCGAGAGCATAGAACTGCTTCTTTGTGTCGATAGGATTACCCTTGTAGTCCAGTTCCCAATAGGTTCCGCCATACACAGGGTCGAGGAAGTGCTCAAGGATATAGTCCTTGGCACGGGTAGCCATAGCGAGATATTCAGGCTTGCCAAGCACACGATATGAGGCAGAGAAACTCCACAGGATTCGGGCATTGAGGATTCCGCCTTTGCTTGCCTCCTTCACAAGCACACCATCACCAGTCATACGGCCATAGAAACCGCCATTCTCCTCATCCTGAAACTTGAGCCAGAAAGGGAGGATGTTGTTCTCAAGGCAAGAGAGGAGTTCAGACCTAAGGCCCCCCTCCAACTCCCCCGTGGGGGAGAGATTTTTAGATAGTATTTTCTCGCACATATAAGATGTATATAGGTAATTCGTAATTAGTAATTATTTCTCTGTTCCCATGATTGTGCCTCTTCCGTGAGTTCCGATATACACACGACCGAAATCCTGCATATCACCGGATATGTGGAGGAGCTTACCGAACTGATGTTCATCATCGTTGATTCTCATCCATGACTGAGCATTATCAACGGAACGGAAAATGCCATACTGACCATTGACCACACCTATTATATAAAGAGCAGGATAGTCGCTATCTGGTGCAGCCTTGCCTATGCCAAAACCAGTGATAAGGCGGACATGGTTCTTTTGTACAATATTGATATTATTCCCTGAAGATGTGAGTACAGATGCGAGGTCAAGGAAATAAAGACCATCGTATGCAGCAAGCCATAGCTCACCGCTATGTCCGGGAATGCTATACACACGATCCTGACCGCCTCTTATGTCACCACGATTCTCCCCAGTACGGGCATCGGTGGAATGCGTCAAGATATGGAGATTCAACTTATATTCCTTGAAAGAGCGTGCAGCATCGGTACTTACATACAGCACTTGCTTCCTTACATCCACGGCATAGAAGAGCTTGTCATCCTCCTTGTCGGCTATCACCTTGATATTTGCAGGCAAGCCCTCGCATTGAGTCCACGTAACGCCCTTGTCGGTAGTGAATGCTGGTTGCTTGCGCTCTGGAGTCCATACCCACGTAGTGCCATCAGCCGACATTGCCACATGACCATGCTCAGGCTCGCCCTTCTCGCCCGGCTTGACATAAGAGACAGGAGCATCCTTGGTGAGATGATTGAAGATATTGCCACAACGCAGCATCAACTCAGGCTTATGCCAGGCACCGCACACACCATCGGTATTGCCGAATGAAGGATCATGGTTAGCACCAGTCTCAACAGGCTTGGTGAGGTCATAATATGTGAAGCCGCCATAATCGCCAACTCCCGTGAGGAGATGAGCACCAGACGGAGGACAGTAGAGCTCAAGAGGCACGGTTTCCTCTATGCCTGTTGACATTATCTGCCACTTCACCTTCTCATTCTTCTTCTCAACGCTACTAAGGTTGAATGTCTCCCAACCTCCAAAGCCGGTAGTGAAGATGGCGTGCTCGGAGTTGAACGGATCAATCTCGATGTCAAACATCCAATGCAGAGGGGCAACCTTGGTGTATGGAGCAAGGGAGTTGTCATCCTCATAGCCATGCTTGTATATTGCCTTCCATGTCTTTCCAGCATCGGTAGAGCGGAATATCTCATCCGTATGGTTGCCACCCTTACCCCAAAGGCAATGGGTAGTTACGACAACGTGCTTAGCGTTGCGTGGATCAACGCATACGGCAGCATAGCCGAAGCCAGTCTTACCATTCTCGCCAACTCGCAGAGGGGTTATATCCTGCCACATGCCATTGAGGGTGTTGTATTTCCACACGGCACCATCAGTCATGTTTGAAGGCCCGGGAGTATCGGCGTATGTGATATAGAGCTGACCGTCAGAAGCCAATGACATGTGGGTTGGACGCAAGCCCATAGGCTGCTTTGCCACAGGAGCCCATGTCTCTCCCCCATCCTTGCTTACGAAAACACTCTCATATTCACGCTGCGAACAAGTGACATAGATTGTCTGGGTAACATTCTTGTCCTTGTCAGCCTTGGCATCGCTCACAAAGAGCACACCATTAACGCCACAGCCATTGATACCCATCCAACCGCCTCTGTCTCTCGGATCAAATTCCTCCTTGACATCAGGAAAGGCCGTTACCTTCTCCCAGTTCAAGCCCCTGTCGGTTGAACGCCAGAGACCGTCAAGACGGGTGCCGAAATAGATTACATTCTCATTCAGAGGGTCAACCATCATACGCTCGCCATTGCCACGACCTCCCTCGTTTCCTCCCATGAGGATAGGCACATCGGTGCGCAGGAAAGTCTTGCCATAGTCATCGGAACGAAGGATAGAGCCTTGAAGCGTGGTGTAAGTGCCACAAGCCATATATACACGCTCAGAGTGCTTAGGATCAAGGGCAATGGACTCAACGCCTTGCAAATTGGAATCAGCCTCAGATACCCAATCAAGAAGTTGCACCCAGCGTTTCTGAGCGTTATCCCAACGATAGGCACCGCCCATATCGGTACGGCAATAACGAAGTCCCTCAACCGTAGGATGGCAGATGATGCCATCGACAAAGCCACCGCCGACAACAGGCACACTCGCCCATGAATAAGGCACAGAAACCGAACCCGCTTTCTGAGAAAAAGCAGGGGTGACACCACTGACCATCATCAGCAGTGCCACTCCAAACTTATTTAAATCCAAAAACATGAAAAGAATAGTCTTATTTGTTTACAGTCTCCACCTTACTGTCACCAGGGCGATAAAGATAGCCAACAGAAGCAGCCCCATTAGCGGAGTATGTCTTCCACTCTATGTTCTTCCAGTCAATCTGGTCGGTGCGCTGAGCAAGAGCGGCATGAGGGATAGCAGAGCCATTCTTAACAAGAACGACGATTGGCATCTGGTCGCCTGTCTTCTTCCATTGTGGAACATCAATCTTACGCCATCCCGGCTGATAGACCTTGCCTGTCTGATAGTCAATCCAAGGCTCTTCGCCTGGGAGATACATGGTGCGTGAAGTACCAGCCTCAAGCATCGGAGCTACGAGCATCTGACTACCGAACAAATATTCATCTTCCACGAGCCATGCGCCCGGATCATCAGGATATTCAAGAAGAAGGGCTCGCTGCATTGGAAGTCCCTGCTCCGTACAGAGCTTTGCCTGTGCATAGATGTATGGCATGAGCTTATACTTCATCTCAGCAGACTGACGGAAGAAATCCATGAACTCCTGTCCCTTTGAATAGTCTGACTGTCCGTCGGTATAGAGCCAAGGCTCTGTCTCCACGCCATGAATACGTGAGTGTGAGGTGAAGAAACCGTATGGCAACCAACGACGGTAAAGTTCCTCTGGAGACTTGGTTACGAAACCTCCGATATCATTGCTCCAAAAAGAGAAGCCTGAGAGTCCGAAAGAAAGACCAGCACGCACGGTTCCGAGAAGTCCTGTGTTTGTGGTGCAGGCATCACCTCCCCAATGAAGAGGATAACGCTGAGAACCAGCCCATGCAGAACGTGCCCAGATAATGCCTTCGTTATTGGCACCATCGATAGCCTCGTATGCAGTCTTGTTATAGCGAACAGGATAGAGGTTATGCTCATAGAAGCCTGTACGGCCGTTGCTGTAAATACCATTATTTAGAGGTGCGCCCTCACCAAAGTCAACCTTTATGACGGAAACGCCCTGCTTTATCAAGCCCTGAAGCTTCTCGGTGTACCACTTACGGGTTTGAGGATTAGTGAAGTCGAGAACGGCATCCTCGAAAGGCAACTGTCCATTAGGACTCTTCACCGCCATTCCGTTTTCCACAAGTTCGTTGAAATAGCGGTTCTTCGGAGTGAAATAAGGCAACTGCCACAAGCAGGTGTGGAAACCGTCGGCCTTGAGGTCTTTCAGCATCTTCACTGGGTCCTTGAAGTTCTTCTTCGAGAACTCATAGTCACATTGCCAGTCCACTTCAAACCATCCTGTATCGAAATGGATTACATCAGAAGGAATCTTGTTGTCACGCAACTTCTTCGCAACGCTACGACCTTCAGCCTCGGTGAAATAAGAGATGCGCGACATCCATGTGCCGAAAGACCAGAGCGGTGGAAGTGTTGGCTTACCCACAAGCTCGGTGTATTCGTTCAGGATTTCCTTTGGAGAGCCGAGCATGATGAAGAGATCGGCATTCTCATCGCCCATGAAGAGCTGGGTAGAACCGATATATGAGCATCCGAAATCAACGGTAACAGGGGCTGCGGTGTGCATGAATATGCCATAGCCACGGTTAGAGAAGAAGAATGGGATTGGCTTATACATATCAGGTGTCTCTGGTCCCTGAGTATCGGTAACGAAGAGATTGAGTTTCTGCCCTACGTGGTTAAGTCCGCTTGGAGCCTCACCACATCCGTATATCCTTTCGCCCGGAGCAAGAGAGAATACAGGTTCGATGGCACGACTATTGTCAACGCCACGCTTCATCCACATTAGCGGATGTGTCTTTACTTGAGTGGAATCATTATCCGACAAAGCACGGGTATGCGTCAGTTCCTTGCCATTCTTATCCTTCACGACAAGTCGCCAAGGATATTTCTGAATCTCAATGCTACCCTCGGAACTCTTATATACGATAGCCTTTGCAGTCTCCGTGACATTCCATTGCGCACGACCATCGGCTGGCTTCTTTACAAGCATCACCTCATCGTCATAGTTATCCTTCGGAATGATAGGAGATGTATAGAGACGAACACGCACGGTACGGCTGTTTACAGGCTCTACCGTGAACTGTAACTCAGGACTCTGGTCGTATGCAGGACCAGGGAAGTCAAGGTTCTCAAGAGGGATGATCCATTGTCCGTTGGCATTGAAAGCCTGACGGGCATGGAGCTGCTGACGCGTCCACTTAATCTTACCCACGCCTGTAGCCTTATCGAAAGCCGCAAGACTATCCGCCGTGAAGTAGGTGTTTGACATATCAAAGAACTGCTGGCTCATATCCAGAGCCTGATTAAGCAAATACTGCTGTCCGTTATTTGTGGTTAGCTGTGCCGAAGCTCCTGCTACGCAAAGGGCAAGGGCAATAGAAGCAAACAGGCGGCCTCTCCCCCCGCCCTCCCCCATAGGGAGGGAGCCGGAGCGCAAAAGTGAAGGAAACAACATATGTGTTATAGGATATTTCAAGATAGTTAATAATTAGTTATTAGTTAATTGAGTGAAGAATTTTGTTTACTATTTACAAATTTACTATTTATTTACTATTTGGTTTATGTACTATTTACATCAACCAAGAGGCGAATAGTAAATTTTATAAAATAGTAAATCAATAGTAAATAGCTAAATAGTAAATTCACACTACTTCTTCAATGGGAACTTATACGCAAGGAATCCCATCAACGCAGCCATAATAGCAGGGAAGATAGAGAAGAGTGCCCATACCATTGTCTTTACGGATTCCTCATCGGTAACGGTAACAGTAGTAACACCAGTAACCTCATCGGTGGTAGAGACAAGACCTGCCATACCGAGAAGCATAGCGATGAGAGAACCAGAGATAGCACCACCGAACTTCTGTGCCATCGTGCCAGAAGAAAAGATGAGACCAGTAGATGATGCTCCGAACTTCTCTGTTGCAAAGTCGGCAACATCGGCATACATAGACCAGAGCAATGGAGAATAGAGTCCTGCTCCTACTGATGTAAGGATAGATACGGTTATCAACAACCAGATGTATGCCTTATCCATTGGGATGAAGAAATACAAAACGGATGTTGCGAAGCATATTACCGATGCCCATACGAATGCCATGCGCTTTGAGCCAATCCACTTGGTGAATGCTGGCGACAAGCCTCCGAAAATCATACAGGTTGCCTCGCCAATGCCCATGAATACGGTGAAGTTGATGATGAGACTTCCCATCGTAATGTCGCCACCAAGACAGTATGTGAACATATATCCTGCTACGGCATAGCGGAAACCGTTGAAGAAGTTAGTGCATACGGCAACAAGAGTGATATAGCACCAAGGCTTGTTCTTGAACAAATCGCCAAACTGACTGAAAGAGAAGCTCTCGGCACGCTTTGGCTTTATGCGCTCCTTTGTCAGAAGTCCGCAAGCCATCGTCATAAGACAGGCAATCAATCCAAAGGAAGCTCCGAGCACCGCATACTGATGCTGCTCACTGCCTCCCACCATCTTCTGAAGGTAAGGGAAGATGAACAATGTGATGAAGCCCATAGCGTAAGCTCCCACCATGCGGAATGAAGAGAACTGGTTACGCTCGTTGTCATCATCGGTCATAACACCAAGGAGAGAACCGTAAGGCACGTTTACGAGTGTGTACATCGCCATCATGAGGATATAGAATCCGTATGCCCACACACGCTTTGCCGTGATGCCAAAGTCTGGTGTGAAGAGCAGGAGGGCAAAGACGAGTCCGTAAGGTATTGCTCCAAAGATGAGCCAAGGACGATACGTGCCCCAACGTGTCTGTGTGCGGTCAGCAAGAGAACCCATGATAGGGTCGGTTACAACGTCGAACATACGCGCGATAAGCATCAACGCAGCCGTATCGGCAAACGTAAGTCCGAATACGTTAGTGAAAAACAAAGGGAAGGCAATAGACATTATCTTCCATGTGATACCTCCGGCAGCCGCATCACCAAGAGCATAGCCGATTTTTTCCTTTAGTGTAGCCATATATGACAAAATTTTCGGCCTCTCCCCCCGCCCTCCCCCGTAGGGAGGGAGCCGGAAGGCGAAAGGCAGTTCAAATTATAAGCCTAACCAAGCCTTCCCAAAGGGAAGGATGTTTGATTGTATAATCGCGAAAGGCATGTTAATTATTAATTGTTAGTTGTTTTTGGCTCTCCGGCTCCCTCTCTACGGGAGAGGGCGGGGGGAGAGGCCGTTTATCTATTCTTCCTTATTAATTTTATTATCTTCTCCACCGAACTTGCAGTTGTCAATCCATCCCCTGGAGTGTTCTTGCAATAGTCGATGAGCTTGTCGATAGTAGAGGTCGCAACGTGCATGCGAGTATCGGAAGAAGCATAGTAGATGAACACCTTGCCGTCCTCGTCGGCTATCCAACCATTGGCAAATGTCACGTTCATCACATCACCGATGTATTCCTCACCCTGCGGAACGAGGAAATATCCACCCGGCTCTGCAATAACCTTCGTAGGGTCTTCAAGACTCGTCATATACAGATACAGCACATAGCGCAAGCCCGAAGCACAGGCACGAACACCATGTGCAAGATGCAACCAGCCTTCCTTTGTCTTTATAGGATGAGGACCCTCACCATTCTTCACCTCCGTGATGGTGTGATAGTGGCGGGCGTTTATTATCGTCTCCTCCTTTATCTCTGCATTCTCTATGTCATCAACAAGTGCCCAACCGATACCGCCACCAGAACCAGTATCGATAAAACCATCCTGAGGACGGGTATAGAAAGCATAATGACATTTACTATTTGACGATTTACTATTTACTATTTTTCCTTCATCATCTGTATAGATAAACTCTGGATGCAGCACCACGTTACGCTGCTGTGACTTTGCCTTGAGGTCAGGCAGACGATACCATGTCTTCAGATCCTTCGTGCGGGCAATACCTGCCGTTGCAGTAGCAGCACTAAGGTCGCCTGGCTGTGTTTCGTCATGACGCTCCGCACAGAACACGCCATATATCCAACCATCCTCATGTGCCGTCAAGCGCATATCATATACGTTAGTAGCAGGAATGACATCCTCTGGCATGGTGATAGGCTCATCCCAGAAACGGAAATTGTCAATGCCATTCGGCGACTCAGCCACAGCAAAGAAGCTCTTACGGTCAGCGCCCTCCACTCTCACCACGAGCAGATACTTGCCGTTCCATTTCATCGCACCACTATTGAACGTAGCGTTTATCATGATGCGCTGCATCAGGTATGGGTTATCCTTCTCGCAGAAATCATATCTCCATTCAAGGGGAGTATGCTCAGCCGTAACGATAGGATATTCATACTTGTCGTATATTCCGTTACCCCACTCCTTCTTCACGTTAGGGCGAGAGAGAAACTCCTCGTGGCGAGCACGGAGAGCCTTTACTTTATTTTCAAATTCCTTACTCATAAGAAATACGGCCCCTCACCCGTCCTGCGGACACCCTCTCCCCAAGGGGGCGAGGGAAAAGTTAGTATTTTCAGTCCCAAGAGGACGAAAGGCATAAATATATTTATTAATTAATTACGAATTACAAATTACCTACCCCACAACGAAAAGTGGTAACTTCCCCCTCGCCCCTTGGGGAGAGGGTGCCCGAAGGGCGGGTGAGGGGCTGTTGTTTTTTACTTCTTTATATCCTTCACAAACAGCATCTTTTTCCCCTTTGCCCATGCCTTGAAATCATCGGCAGTCTTGGCATCCTTTGAAGCCCCGAAATGCTCCTTAGAGTAATTGCGCCAAGGCAGGAAGTAGCAAATAGGATATTTCTCAATAACAGGCTTGAACACACGCTGCCACCACGTAGAATCAGGAGAGTTCTGATAACCGCACTCCGTCATCGCGATGAGCTTACCGTGCTCCTTCGCAATCTTGGTGATAAGCGTCAGGTCTGCATCAAGCCCAGCCTTGAAATCTGCCTCACTACCCCATTGATATGCGTCCTCTCCTATCAGATCCACACGGTCATCACCTGGGTAACGTACCATCCATTTCTCCTCCGTCCAGTTGCCCTGAAGGTTAGGGGAATAAGACCATACGATGTAGTCTTTTAGGGTGTTAAGACCCTCTAAATCTCCCTTAAAGGGAGACTTTCCATCGCGGCATACACCTCCCTTTAAGGGAGGACGGGAGGGTCCTTCAATTTTCAATTGATTTATGTAGTCCTGCGTGAGATTCCAAAGAGCATGGAACTCTGCATCCGAACAGTTTGCCTGTCCCCACCAGAACCAGTTGCCGTTGTTCTCATGCCAAGGGCGGAAGATTACAGGCACCTGATTACCTTTCTTATCCTTTAGCGTCAAGAGAAAATCTGATATGCGTTTAAGCCACAACTGATACTTGTCTGCCATCTTGCCACCAGGAAGGAGAGACTTAACCGTACTCTTCGGATCATCAATCTGCGAAACAAGGTCTTCGCGCCCAATCTTCTTCAATGCAGCAACAGCCTCGCTGTATGCCGTAATATCCTTCTCAATCCAAGCCGTAGTACCGAGCAACGGATTACGAGGATGCCACGAAATCGTCACTATCCCCCCGCGCTCATGTTGCCTGATAATCTCCTGACGAATACGAGTGAAAGGCACGGAGTCGAGATTCTTCTCATCCCCCATCTCAATACCGCCGAGGTCAAAGCCCATCACACCGGGATAGTCGCCCACGAGGTCGTAAGTATCAGAACGGTCATTATCCCATTCCCACGAAATGCCATAGAACGGATCATCCTGATGCCCATACATATAGCCTTTCTGCTGTATCTTCGCCATACGGTTAATGAGCATCTGTCGAGGCAACGGCTTTGCAGCATCAGCAGAAAGCAGTTGAAACAAAACGATAACGGATAAGGTCAGTAGTTTTTTCATAAAGTGAATATACCGAGCTTTAGTTATTTTTTATCGGATGCAACGTACAAAGTACCTCGCACGAAAAAAATAGTGCGTGTCTGCCCTCAAGGCAGGCGCACGTTTCTAATTTTTGAGTGCAAAATTAGCGTTATTCACTCACATATACTTTGCATTTTTTACCATTTCCTTTGCACTTGTGCGAATTACGAATCGTTAGCAAGTCAACTTCATTAGCTTTAAGGTTTTGAGGTTTAGGTTCTTGCTCTAGCAAGCATCCCTGCGGACAGAGCGATAAGGTCTGACTCGCTAATGGCATTCTGACTAGAAAAACCTTAAATCTCATATAAGTGAAAAGTGAATAGCGAAGAATTTAAATTACTTTTTATAGCAAATGGAAAGAGAACGAACTTTGAACTGCTATACTAACTTAAATTTTTCACTATTCACTCTTCACTATTCACTTTCAACTTTAGCTATGCGAAAGTTGAATATCTTTACATACAGACTTATCGCTTATCCTGTAAACCGTAGTCAGCCCAACGCTCCTTTGGATAGTTGTTCCTAACGATGAGTTTACGTACAACATATTCATCCCTCACCTTATCTAATACTTTGTTCAAGTACTGGACTTTGGGAGCAAGTTCTGCACGTAGGCGGTCACATTCATCACTGGCAGCCATCAATTCCGTTACAGTTTGTTCCATTGCTGAAAGTTCCTGCAAGGTTGTTCCACCACCACCTTCGCTTAGATGCTTGCGCAAGCCTTTAATCAAGTTCTGGCTCTTCTCAATTTGAGTTTCAACTGTTTTAGTCATAATTTTAAAAATTAAAAAAAATAAGTAAGTGGTCAAATTTAATTTAACGTGAGTTCGACGAATTATAAGTGCCTGTAAATTTGGTAAATAGCGAAATTTTTAGTAACTTTGTAGTGGATTAAAAACAAAATAAACTAAAAAAATCGCTATGTTTACCGAGGACA
>CADCIQ010000061.1 GCA_902801425.1 uncultured Bacteroidales bacterium
TCATTTCGCTCGTTCCTCGCTTAGAAATCCTGAGAAAATCTGAAATAAAAATCTGGGTGAAAATCAGAATAATACAATTTCATCGAACTCACGTTAAATAATGTGAGTTACTTGATACTACCAGTCTTCAGTTCGTTCTTTAGAAAAGCATAAACATAACGTGGACTTTGGTGGTAAAATCCAGTAACTTCACGCAACAACCGCTGGTAAGTATCGGAATTAAATACGGTGGTAAGAGCCTGTTCCATTGTGAGTTGTGGATTATCATCAATGAGTAGCAAGGCAAGGTGTCTCACCATGTCAAGTTTCATCTGTTCCTGTATGCTCATAGCCTTTTCAAAGTTTTAAGGGCACGTTCTGTACCAAAGAAATATTGGAAAGTGATGCCACGCATGTTACGAAGATTATGTACGAGCGTTGGAAGGTCAATGGTCTGTGTTTCATATTTCCAGAGTTGCACACCAACACGGTCATTAGCTATCGGCCCAATGACTATGTCGTAGTCATGGGCAGGCTGACGGTTGGGGGTTATTGCGGTTTAGCAATATAAACTTTGCCCATTCCTCGCTATAACTATCAAAGCGAAGAATCCTCAGACTTGCCATTGCCGTTTCGTCAGCCTCATAGGTGAGGACGGTAGGAACACCGTTTTCCAATTGCTCCACCTTTGTCTTTGCCATATCCATAGCCTGAGCATATTCACGCGAAAGATAGAAACCTTGCCCGAAGTCTTTATTGGGCTTCGATTTCGTTAGGTCTATTTCACCAAAATCATGATTGGTACCATGGTAAAGTATCATGCAAGCTCCCCTCCTTTTCTATGACAATACTCGGCTATGTCGGTGACCATCGACTGAAAAGACTGCGTATGGCAGTAGTCGTAATGACGATCAACAAAGTCAATGCCCCCAAAACGGCTCAGGTAGTTAAACGCCTGCTTGACGGTAAGACCGAATCGGCGACCAAACTCAGCGGTAAAGATGAGCGTCCATTCCAGTTTGTCATTAATGCTATATGCCATATTTCTATCTTTTTTAGTTTTGGCTGTAAAGATACAATTTTTTTTGCAAAAAACATAAAGAATTTGTTTTTTTAACGTAAGGCAAATAATATTTCAGCACATTTCTATTAAAAAGCAGATTAACTCAGCAATGGGTTGTCCGCTTTTTCTATTTTCATTTCTTCGAAAACGGAAAGCCTCCCTAAAAAGTTGACAGTACGTTGTAAAAGTGAGCAATACAAATTAAAGGCTGTTATACCTTCGTTAATCCTTCGCTACACCTCCGTTACAAAACCGTTTCAAATCCGTTTCTTGGAATGGGCGAAAAATGGGATTTGGTAGGGATTTACTTAGGCCTTGCATGGGACTTGGAGACTTCCTCATTTAGCGTGAGTTCAACCATTTTCATCTAAACAGATTTCTTTGTGATTTCCCTTTTTTCTGTCCTCATTTTTTCAGAGACGGAAACATCCCTAAAGAGGAGAACATATTTCTTCTCTGTTTTCTGAATTTATTTCTCTCTTTTTTGCTATTTCTATCGTCAATCCCTTGCATTTGACATAATTTTTCATTACCTTTGCACTCGTTGTTTATAAAACATCAAGTCGAATAATCATAAAAATAAACCTAATCAAAAAACTAAGGTATCTCAATGAAGGAATCAACAATCCTATCTCTTCTCCTACTCTTATCTCTGAGTGGTTGGGCAAAGGCAAGCAACGTCTCTGCCAATGATTCTGTCTGTATTATTGAAGGAACTATCAAGAACATTCCCGATGGCTGTGACGTTATTCTCTATGGCTCTGCCGGCAAATATAGCGGAAAACAGAAGACAATCACACAGATAAAGAAGGGAAAGTTTCGTTTTGAGAAGATGATGAAAGGAGATGAAAAGTATAGTCTTTTCCTCTATCCCTGCATAGACTCCCTCACAATATATGTTTCACCAGGAACTAAAACGACAATTACAGGCAATGGAACACATCCATCTACTTGGCTTGTGAAGAATGACAATCCCTTACAAAAGGAATGGAATGCTTATCAGCAAGTAGAGATGAATGACATTGCAGGTTATCAAGGCATCCAAAACAGACTCTACGATATTGAAGAGAAATTATATAGCAAGAAGGAACGTGAAAAGAAATCCCTTTTGAAAGAAAGAGAAGAACTGATAGAAAAACAGAAGGACTTGTCGAAGAATTACGTGGAGGTATTGTACGACTTCATGAAGGACAGGCAATATAGCGAAATATTTGAGAGCAAACTTAAGCCAATGCTTGAAAAGGCTGAATATGTAGATAAAAAGGAAGATGACTGGGATGCGACTTGTTCAAATAAGGTTATGGAACTTCGGAAGAAGATTCCACAGACGGCAGATACGCTCAAGGCAGAAGAGCCTGTCGTTTTGAAAAGGAAAGCAATAAGCACATCGGAACGGGATGGTGGCTGGTGTACCTTCTATGATGCAGAAAAGAGCTATGAGGTGGATGCTCACACAGAAGTCTATACCGTTTGTGTAGCCAAGACGAACGGGACTATTGAAATGTCAGATAAGTCAAATAGGATAATACCTGCCGGATGTCCTGTGATTCTGCATCTCAACACCCAATTAGAAGACGGAACATATCGTGCAGAACTGAAAGAGACAAACAAGCTGAAGCAAGATTTATACTTCACAAAAATGAATCTACTTGAAATGTCAGTTTCAAGCGAGAGCATAAAGGCATGGCGCATAGGTTTCTCTACTGACGAGAACAAAGCGGCATTCTATCCTTGGGAAACCGAAAAAGCAGAGGCTGGTGTCATATATCTCAAAATGCCCAACAGCTATATCAAGGGATATAATTTAGAAGTGAAAAAGACAAATACGGTATGGGATATTGACGATAAAAAGAATTTGGGCTACACCCAATGGAATACCCGAAACCTGGGAAAAAGGACTTTCGTATCAGGTCCTGGCATAAACTATTGTGAAAATGCTACAACGCCGAAGGTTGATATACAATACGTTGTCCTAAAAGGTCAACCAATAAAAATGGCAGAGGGCAATGAATCTATGCATCCCAGATTTCTTATCAATAATGTTCTCTTTTTTGAAAATGCCTTTGGAGCTCCTAGTATTTATATCGGTAAATTCGGTATGGATGGTTGGGATGCTCACAAAATGCTTTTCCGTAAACGATCAGATTATATATGGCTGGAATATGCCAAAGGTAAAAATAATTCATTAATCATCAAGGACAGCCATTTCCGGACAAGTCGTTCGGTCACTATTATTCCCGATGCAAGTAGTATTGAAAGTATATCAGATTCTACGAAATGGCAAAAATATGACATATCCAAATTAGAAAATCTCATTTCTGAGGGAATGAAATTCTATCCCTTGACAGATTCCACTTATTTGACATTAGGCTCCAAAGAAATAGAAACTGCTAAAATGGAACCACAAAGCATTATGTCAATTGTAAACTTCAAAAAACAGACTTACACTCCATTAAAATGGGATTATGAAGATGGCATAGAGGCTGATGAATTGACAAAATTCAGGGTCTATACCGAGAGTTCTTATTTATATGGAAATGGAAAAGGACATTATCTCTTTAGGCGACCTGATGGAAGATTTGCTTTTATTTTTACTATTGAAGGTGACAGAATCCATATAGTCAAATTTTTATACGATGAATATCCTATATATCATCAAAGTGATGATATTATGATGCCGCCAACTATTGATTGGAATCCCAAGAAAATAAACATAGAAACGACCAACGACCATGTGTATACCCTTCTATTGGACAGAAATATATATGGTAAGGTGCTAAAACCGGGTGACAATCTTTTGGCAAAGCCTAATGATATTGCAGCGCGAGCCCAAAATGGAGATATTGTAGAGATATACGATTGGAATGGCAGGCTGCATAAGAAGGTAATAAAGCTTGATCATATAGGTCGGCGTATCATGCTTTCTGACGATGCAAAGACCTTGTACCTCTTCAATGATGATTATTATCGCGAAGAGATTCCACAAATATGGGCTTATGATATCAGCGATATTGATTCAAAAACTGGCATAAAGGATTTGGAAGATATTGCAACAATGGAGCTTGCATACAATACTTCAAAAGATGCTGTTGAAGAAGAACAAGGGGAAAAAGACACAAATGTTGTTCATGAAGGAGAGATGATGGTGGACTTTGAGTTGTACGACTATGACGATAAACCACATCATCTTAATGAGTTTGTAGGCTCAGGTAAATATACGATTCTGGAATTCAGTGGACTAAGCTGCGGTCCATGTCATATGGCAAAACCTGTTCTTGAGGAACTGTACAAGGAAAACAAGGATAGATTCGAGATGATAACAATTTCAACCGACATGGAAAAGGTATGGAAGAAAAAGCCGTTAGGCGAAGTAAGCTGGCATGAATGGAACGACCATAATTCTGCAATGGAAATAGCACAGAAATATGTTGTGATGGGAATTCCTACGTTCTTTATTATATCTCCAGATGGTAAAGTTGAAAATAAAAGTGTTGGTCTTAGAGAATTCTTTGAGGCATTGAAGAATTATATCCCTGCGGAGAAATTGGAGAAGTATATGAAAAAAAGAAAAGAGAATTAGACTGTCTATTATATAATTGCAAAGATTAATCTAAGTCACGAACGCAAATACTAGCGATAGTGATGAGCAAACGGAGAAAAGCCGAAAATCCGTAACAAAGAGTAGGCGTGTAAAATTAACTTTATTCCCATCTATAGATGGATATATTCTGATATTGTTTTTATGAAACGAAACATTATCCTTTTATTCTTTGCATTCGTTGTACTGGATGTCTTGGCAAAAGCGAATGACTTCTCTGCCAATGATTCTGTCTGTATTATTGAAGGAACTATCAAGAACATTCCCGATGGCTGTGACGTTATCCTCTATGGCTCTGTTGGCAAGTATAGTGGCAAGCAGAAAACAGTAGCCCAGATTAAGAAGGGCAAATTCCATTTTGAGAAGAAAGTAAAAGGAGATGAACACTATTGTCTCTACCTCTATCCTTGTGTAGAAGCTCTCGATTTATACGTTTCTCCCAAAACAAAGACCACCATTACAGGCAATGGCACACATCCTTCTACATGGATAACAAAGAGCAATAACACTCAGCAACAGGAATGGAATGCCTATCAGAAAATAGAGGCAGACAGTCTTTCTGAATATACAACCATACGGCTCAGGCTCAACGAAATAGAGGCTGAGCTATACAAGAACAAGACGGAAAGCGAAAAGGAATCTCTCTTGAGAGAACGGCAACAACTTGAGGAGAAGCAGAACGACCTGTCAACTGAATATGTGAAAGTAATGTATAACTTCATGAAAGAGAGGGAGTATAGCTTTATCTTTGCCTCAAAACTCAAGTCCATGTCAAAAAAGGTTCTTGATAATCTCATGGAAGATAAATATACAGACATGGTTATAGAACTTGTGAAAAAAGTCCCGCAAAAATATTTGCAAAACAAGGATATAATAGATGCAAAGAAAATCATAGGACTGAACAAAGACCCTCATCCACGCGAATTCTATGCCCCAACATCTAAGATGGTCAGCACTTCAGCAAAGGACAATGGATGGTGTACTTTCTATGATGCTGACAAAAGCTATGAAGTGGATGGGCATACCGATGTCTATATCATTCGTTGGGCAGAAAAGGGTGGTGTACTTGAACTTTCTGACAAGACAGAGCGTATCATCCCTGCTGGATGCCCTGTTATTCTGCATCTTAACAACGAAATGGAGGATGGCACCTATCGTTCTGTTTTGAGAGAAGCCGATAATAATAACGAAACATTGAACTCTACACGTTGGAATGTTCTTGACATTACGTCTGCCGGAGAGAATATAAGCGCATGGCGATTAGCATTCTCTACCGACAATAACGAAGTGGCACTATATCCTTGGACTTCTAATCACGCAGAAGCAGGAATCGTGTATCTCAGAATGCCTAACTGTTACGCGGATTTTGACCACCCTGAAATATCTGCTATCACCCATAAACTGAATATTGGCATAAAGAAGCCAATAGCACACACACTATGGCATACTCGCGATATGCATGAGAATACATACACATTAGGCTGCAATATCAATTATAGCCCTAATGTCACCATAACGAATAATGACATCAAGGCTATCTATCTTAAAGGAGAGCCTGTAAAAATTGCCAAGGAGAATAGATATGTATATCTTGACTATATGATTGGTAATGTTGCCATTGCACACAAAATTGGAATGGCAGACACAAATTTTTATCTTTGCAAATTCGGGAAAGACGCTTTGGGGGCACCAGAACAAAAACTTACAAACTACATATATCCCAGATATTGCAAGGAAGGGGATAATTCCTTGGGACTTCTGGATGCAGGTGTGCCTGTTGGCGTTTTTTCATTCAACATAATCAAGGATCCAATATCCGTTGATTCTTTCAATGATAGCACGAAGTTGACACATTACGACTTGTCTAATCTTGACAGTCTGGTGTTTATGGGTTCAAACTTCTGTAGGGTGTCTGATTCCACATTACTGGCACCATGTACTGCAAGCTATCCAGATAAAGGTATGGCATTTAATCATATCTTCTCAATAATCGACTACAAGAACAGGACTTGCACCCCTTTGAAATTTTGGCCGAATGACGGATATGATATCAGCGATTTGGTGAAACATACAATCTATGCCCAAGGAACTCGCGTATATAGCAATTACAAGGGTAGATATATTGCTTTTTTCCATGAAGGAAGAAATCTTATGCAGTTTTCTATCAATGGGGATAGCATTCAGGATATAAGGTATATATATTATACCCCAATAGACTACAACACGAAGGATGGCTATAATCCTATGAGTCATAGTCTTCGTACAGAGGAATTGTCTTGCCAAACGACAAGCGACAAAATCCTTATCCTTCTGAAAGACAGAAACAAATACGGGGAAAAAATTAGGATTGAGGATTATACCCGTAAACTGTTATGTGGCAACACTATCGAGATGTACGACTGGGAGGGTGGACAGCAGAAGAAAATAATAAAACTTGATCATCTCGGAAATCGCATAATGCTTTCTGACGACAACAAGACTCTGTATCTTTTTATTGACGATCATACGGATCGTGACTCCAACCCTCAAATCTGGGCTTATGACATCAGCAATATTGACTCACAAACAGGCGAGGAATATATTGCGGAAACCTACGAGTATGCTGATGACATTTCGCAAGACACAGTTAAGATTTCATCTTCTAAGAAACAGTCAGACATAGTGGAAGAGGACGATATGATGGTGGATTTTGAACTATACGACTATGACGACACCCCCCATCATCTCAATGAGTTTGTAGGTACAGGCAAATATACTATACTTGAATTTAGCAGTTTGGCTTGTGCGCCATGTCAGCAAATCAAGCCCATACTCAAAGAGTTCTACATAAACCACAAAGATCAATATGAGCTTATCACTATATCTAACGATATGGAAGAGATATGGAAGGAGCACAAAGAGGAAAAAGTAATATGGCACGAATGGAATGACCACCAGAAAGCTCGTGACATTATTAAAAAGTACAACGTGATGGGGGTACCTGCTTTTTTCATCATTGATCCGAATGGTAAGGTATTAAAGAAATGTGTTGGTATTCACTCGTTCTTTAATTCTATGTCACTATACATTCCATCACATAAGCTAAAGAAATATCTGATGATAGGATCAACAAAATAAAAAACGTGAGAAGGCAGAAATGGAACACAGGCATTACTGCCAAGTGGTCAGTAGTTTTGCAACAAATATCTGTGTTCTTAAAAAAATCATCAAAATACAGGTCGAATAACTCTTCTCTGATTCATTTTTGACTCTCCATTCAAAATCGGTTTTAGAAGTCAATGTAAAATTATAAAAGCATCATCCCACGCCTCCATCAATTCATCGTGAATCCTTGGCGGTGTGGGATTTTATCTTTTTCAATTTTTCTATGCCCTTCCAAGCATCTTGGCAATCTTCATTCTGAGTTTCTGAAGTTGCTGCATCTCTGCGATGAGCTTCATGTATTTCTCGGCATCACCAGAGCATAGTCCCATTTCCTGACGAATATAGGTAAGCCTGTTCTCAACAAACTCAAAGCGGACATCGAGCAGGAGGTGTTCCAGCTGTCCTTTCAGACGCTCAGGTTCAAACTTCATCTGATAGGTCTTTGTCAACTGAACTGGTTCCTCCGTCAGTTTGATTGCCAACTGACTTATCTCATAATCTGCATGGAGTCTGAAATATCTCTCAGTCTTGAATCCCTCTTCTCCAGAATGTGCCACAGCCTCCTCAAGAATCTGGGTATGCAACGGATTGGTGAACGTGAGGTTATCATTCGCGAGGTCAATCTGTGCCCACTGAGCCACATTCAAAGAGACTGTCTTTCCGTCTGTGGTCTCAACATTTTCAAGAATAATCTGTTCGCCATATTTGATGACGAACTGGATAAGGAGGTCTTGGACGGAGAGGCCAGCCCCGAGACCTCTCCCCCCGCCCTCTCCCGTAGAGAGGGAGCCGGAAGGCGACGGGATATTTTCCCCTGAAGGAGGATTAGATGGCTGAGGCTGTGAGAATGCCTCTGGAGGAAGAAAAGCCTCTGGGGGAGGAACATCATCGTAAGAATCGTTCTGAGATATTGGCGATTGCGTAGTGGGAGTTGCAGCCTGCGCCTGTTCCCCTCTCTGCAACGCACGATTATTACGTTCCTCTTCCTTACGTTTCTCTTCACGATAGGCACGGATGAAATTGTTCATCGTGGTGAGCAGCAACTGTTCATTCAAGCCGAGACGCGAAGAGCATTCCTTTATATATGTGGCACGTACTATCGGGTCAGTTATCATACTGACACTCTTTACGATAGAGTTTATTGCCTCTGAACGCTTGATAGGGTCTGTCACCCCTTGCAACAGCACCCTTGTCTTAAACTCGATGAAGTCCGTCTGATGCTCCTCCACGTATTTTCTGAAATCATCAGCCGTATGTTTCCTTGCGAAACTATCAGGATCATCACCGTCAGGCAACAAGAGCACCTTCACGTTCATTCCCTCGGCAAGAAGCATATCCGTACCTCGGAGAGCGGCATGGATACCGGCATCATCACCGTCATAAAGCAGGACGATATTCGATGTGAACCTATGCAGAAGATGAATCTGGTGCACGGAGAGAGCCGTACCAGAGTTGGCAACCACGTTCTCAATACCACATTGGTGCATTGAGATAACATCGGTATATCCCTCCACCATAAACACAAAATCTTCCTTGCCTATCGCCTTCTTAGCCTGATAAATGCCGTAAAGCTCATGGTCCTTGTGATAGATTGGGGAGTCGGGAGAATTGACATATTTCTGATTTACGCCCTTGGTGCGCTGGTCGAGCACACGACCACCAAACGCCACTACATTACCGCTTACACTTATCCAAGGGAACATGGCACGACCAGAGAATCTGTCAACCAGTTCTCCCTTGTTATCCTTATAGCACAAGCCTGTCTGTTCAAGGAAATTAAGATTGTAGCCCTTCTCTTTCGCCTTACGAGGCATGGCATATCTGTCGGCAGGAGAGAAACCAAGTCGGAACTTATTTATTATATCATCCCTGAAACCACGCTGACGGAAATACTGCATTCCCACAGCACGACCATCCACATCATTATGCAAGATATCGGTGTAATAGTCCGCAGCCCAGTTATTGGCAATGAACATACCCTCTCGCTCCGTCTGCTGCTTACGTTGCTCATCCGTGAGTTGTTTCTCCTCAATCTCAATGCCATAGCGATTGGCAAGCCAACGTAATGCCTCTGGATACGTGAGTTGCTCGTGTTTCATCAGGAAGCCCACGGAGTCACCACCCTCACCACAGGTGAAGCAATGGCAGGTGCCACGAGTTGGAGACACATAGAACGATGGTGTCCTGTCGTTATGGAAAGGACACAATCCCTTGTAGTTTGAACCAGAACGCTTCAAACTAACAAACTCAGAAACGACATCCACGATGTCTGCCGCTTCCTTGATTCTTTCTATGGTAAGACGATCGATCATGTCTTTTAAATGAAAAATGAACAATGAAAAATCATAAAATACAGATTAGTACTTCAATGTATAGACATAAGCGAAAAAAGTAATCTGTATTTTTCACTTTTCATTTTATAATTTTTCATTTTCTAAATATTGAAAAATTCACGCTCCCATAGCTCCTGTGCTCCATAAAGCAAGGATGCTGCGAGAAGTCATTCTGCTTTCCATGCTCGAAGACGAAGATACCATCTTCTGAAAGCAGACTGTTGCCAGTCTCTGTGCCAAGCACGAGGTCAGGTATCTTTGGAAGATCAGGCAATGCGTATGGAGGATCAGCAAAGATAAGGTCATACTTCCTTCTGCACGACTTCAGGAATCGGAACACATCGCCCTTGATAAGCGAGCAACGGTCATCACCCAGTTTCTGAAGGCATTGACGAATGAAAGCCGAGTGTTCACGATCAAGCTCCACACTCGTCACATCCGCACATCCTCTCGACAGCATTTCAAGAGATATGCTACCCGTACCAGCAAACAGATCCAGAGCCGAGATACCCTCGAAATCCAGATAGCCATTCAGCACATTGAAAATATTCTCCTTGGCAAAGTCGGTTGTCGGCCTTGCCTTAAAAGTTCTCGGCACATCAAAGTGCCTTCCTTTATATTGTCCAGTGATTATTCGCATAAAAGACCCACCCCCATACCCCTCCCATAAAGGGAGGGGAGTAGTTACGTTTATCGCTATGGGGCTAACACATTTTATTTTTCTATAAATTCTAATATTCTATCTTCAACATCCTCGATATTCTCAAGAATTTCTTCGTTCGAGAATCGTAGGACGTGAAATCCTAATTGTTCAAGTCGCTGAGTTCGAAGTTCATCATCCTCAGCCTGTCGAGGTTCTGAGTGATACCCACCATCCACTTCTATTATGACACCGCCTTCATGGCAAAGGAAATCTACTATATAGTCAGCAATAATATATTGCCTGTAAAAGCGATGCCCAAGAAACTTATGCCTTAAAGATGACCACAAAGCCTTTTCTCCCAAAGTCATATTATTCCGATTCTCTCTGGCATACTCCTTTAGCAAACCATATCTGTCAGGGGAGGCATAAGTCATTTGACCATTATATGATTTCTTTGCTGCCATAGTCAGAATTTCTTGATTGGAAATACTATCTACTCCCCTCCCTTTATGGGAGGGGCAAGGGGGTGGGTCTTTTATATCATCAAATCATACTCCATCCCCTCTATCATTGAAGCTGGAGCACGGTTAAGATCTGCAACTGGGTTGAGGGTATAAACCCTGCGGAGATATGATTTCAGTTTCGTTGTCAGCCATTCCATGTGCTCGCTCTTGCCGACGAGATGCAACTCATCATCCTCATTGCTAAGGGCAAGCTGTTTCCATGCAAAGAGAAGATAATAAAGAGCATCGTGGGAGTGAGTAGCATCAAAGGTGTTGGCGAACCTGAACCTGCGTTGCTGAAACGAGAACACATCCACCTTACTATCATGGAAATATGCATACAACTTACGACGCTGGCCAACCAACGTACTGCGATGATACAGATGCGTCCAAACAGGCTGCATAATGTTCTGCACCCTCACATCGCCAAAGTGGTCATCCACCACAAGTTTCAAGTCCTTGTTCACGCTGAATACCGCCACCGCACTAAGGTCAGGTATCACGCTCGCTATCTTCTCCTCATGTTCCCTCCCCGTGAAGGTGTGGTTATAGAGGGTATCCACATCGAAATTCTCCTGATCCATATATTCATCAATAGGAACAAGAACCGTAGGACTCACCACGGATAGCAAAGCACGGTCATCGCGTCCTCTCAGCAGTTCCGCCTCACGGAAAGCAGTTCGCAGATTTGCCGCCATAGACACACCGCTCTTCACCGTGTAGGGCTGATACTCCACCGTACCGTCCGCTTTTGGCAGGAAGAACGACATCGTTCCATAGCCCACACGAATAGTCAGGCGCGGCACTATACCACGCCTAACCCCACGCTGAGATGATGCCTTATTTTCAAAATTCTCACTCATATTTTTGCATAGCAAAAAATTATTTCTTACCTTTGCAGTAATATTCCATGTGTCAGGTGATTATGGTTTGTCTTACCGACCACCAACACCTACCACCCATATTACGACAGCTTCTTCGCACAAAGCAAATAGGGGTTGTCGCTCGCAGAGCGATTCCCGTCTCTGATTTGCAAGTGCAAAGTTAAGAAAAAAAGAGATAATTAAAGAATAAATCTCAGAAAAAAAGTGAAGATACCCGAATTTATATCCCTCATCCTCGACAGGTTCGGTTTCGATCCAACCGCTGACCAGATGAATGCCCTTGAGTGTTTCGGGCGTTTCCTTGCCTCACGCAACGATATGCCCATGATGCTCATGCGTGGTAGTGCCGGTACTGGTAAGACCTCACTCGTGGCGGCTATGGTGCAGACTCTCGTATCTCTGCGCCAGAAGGTCGTGCTCATGGCACCTACAGGTCGTGCGGCTAAGGTTCTGTCTATCAGCAGCTCCCTCCCAGCCTCCACCATCCACCGAAAGATATACCGCCAGAAGACGATGCTCGGGGATTTCAACCTTAACGACAATCTTCACACCGACACCCTCTTCGTAATCGACGAGGCTTCCATGATTTCCACCTTCTCCATGAGCGAGACTGGCTTTGGAAGCGGAAACCTTCTTGATGACCTTGTGCAGTTCGTATATTCCGGTCGTAATTGCCGGATGCTCCTCATTGGCGATACCGCCCAGCTACCTCCAGTTGGCGAGGATGAATCACCTGCCCTTATCCCCGAAATCCTCTACGGATATGGGGCAACGCTCTTTGAGTGCGACCTCTCGGAAGTGCTTCGTCAGGAACAGGAGTCGGGCATTCTTTATAATGCCACAGCCATCCGAAGTCTCATTCAGCATGAAGAAGCCACCGAACTTCCCAAGTTGCGGTTTCGTGGCTTTTCTGATATCATATCCCTGCCCGGAAATGAGATTATCGACACTCTTTCAAGCAGCTATTCCCGAGTCGGCATAGATGATACCATCGTCATAACACGCAGCAACAAGAATGCCACGATGTATAATAACGGAATACGCGCACAGGTGCTTGACCGCGAGGAACTTCTTGAGCGTGGCGATCAGGTCATGATTGTAAAGAACCACACTCTGCCAACACTAACCCCTACCCCCTCAACTCTAAACCCTAAGCCCTCAACACTAAACACCCAACAACCCTCATTCATAGCCAACGGCGACAAGGCGATTGTTGTTCGTGTGCGTAACTTCCGCGAGCTTTACGGCTTTCACTTTGCCGATGCTATCCTGCGTTTTCCCGACTATGACGATTTCGAGCTTGACACCATAGTATTGACCGACCCCCTTCAGTCGGATGCCCCTGCCCTAACCCAAGAGCAGAGCAACGCTCTCTTCAAGGCTATTGAAGAGGACTATGCCGACATTCCCCGAAAGGCAGACCGCATGAAAGCCATAAGAGAGGACAAGTATTTCAATGCTCTCCAGATAAAATACGCATACGCCGTAACCTGCCACAAGGCGCAGGGCGGACAATGGTCGCACGTATATATCGACCAAGGCTATATGACCGACGATATGCTCACGCCCGACTATATCCATTGGCTCTATACCGCCATAACGAGAGGCAAGGAACGAGTATATATGGTGAACTGGAGGAAAGAGCAAACGCAATAAAAGAGCAAGACCCACCCCTTGCCCCTCCCATAAAGGGAGGGGAGTAGTTTGTAATAATCGCCCACTACACGCATGTGGGTAATAAGCTTCTAAATTTACATTCCCGTGATTAATTTACTGAACTCATATCTATATTAATCTGCCGAAATCCAGCCTACTTTGAATACAAGAAAACATTTTTAACAATTATTCTGTGATTTTTTCGTTATATCTTCGACTAACCAAACAAAAGCTATAGCGAAAACAAATTTTGTCAAACTCTAAAAAAAATGGATTTAAATGAACAGAATGATTTTCTTTCAATAATAGATGAGAATCAAAAGATAATATCAAGGTATTGTCTTATGTACACAAACGAGTTGATGACTTTCGAGGATTTATATCAAGAAACGATATATAACCTTTGGAAAAGTTACCAATCGTTCAAGGGCAACTGCAAGTCGAGTACTTGGGTTTACCGAGTCACGATCAATACCTGCATCACCTATATCCGCCTGAAATACAAAAGAGGGCATCATCTGGAACTTATCAAAGCAATAAATGTTCCAGAGGAAATAGCGGCAGACAACCACAAGAGTGAGTTATACAGCATGATTTCAAAGCTCTCTATGATTGACAGGTCTATCATCATGCTTTGGCTCGACGAAAAAAGCTACAGCGAGATAGCCGAGACCTTGGGTATATCAGAAACGAACGTAGGCAGCAGGCTGAATCGTGCAAAGGACAAACTAAAACAGATGTTTAATCAATCTAAAAGCTAAACAGTTATGGAAGATTTTGAAGAAATGAAGCTATACTGGAATCAGTTGGCAGAAAAGAATAATGTAGATAGCGAGACAAACAAGAAAATTCTTGAATCTATCATGTCAAACCGATACAAATCACTTACAGGCAAGATGACTAAGGAAAGAGTGATAGGAATGATAGTAGATGCGGTATTCATGATTTTTCTTTTATTAAATCAATACCGACACATCTTAGCGAGCGGACCTTTTCATGAGGTTTCCTTTTGCGTTATGGAGAGTTTAGGAGCCCTTGCCTTTTTCCTGATGTTTTGGGAAATACTTGTTATCTACAAACTTGACTTTTCCACAGACGTAACAGTTTTAAGGAAAAGAATCAACAGTTACAAAAGATACAACTCTATTGGTTATTGCATAGCCATACCTATTGCAATATTATTTATAGGAATGATGATATATCTGGGCGATATTAAATTACAATATACTGCGGTAAAGGTGACAGCAATGATTGTCATTCCAATATGCGGATGTTTCATACATCTGGCATATTTGCATGAAAAGAAACGTATAAAGGCATTTGAAGAAATCATTGACGGACAAGACTCATGAATTAGGCATAAGATATTGTAGCCAGCCATTTCTTTTGGCTGGCTACATTTTTTTTGATAATTCTCATAAGGAAAATAATTCTACTTTCTTGCCCCTACTCTTCCTTCGTTCTTCCTCCGTTGTTCCTCCGTACCAAAGTCGGTGCAAAGTCGGTGATAATACCATTCGGAATAAGAGCTTCACCGAGTTTGGTACGGAGAATAATAGGAGGAACGAGGGAGGGATATTAGTGCATAGTTCATAGTGCATAATTCATAGTGCATAATTCATAGTGCATAATTCATAGTGCATAATTCATAGTGCATAGTTCATAGTGCATAGTTCATAGTTTATGTGCGCCAGCCAACTATGAACTATGAATTATGCACTATGAACTAAATTCAGTTTGCCCACTTGTTCTTATGCTTCGACCTCTGTGGCGTTGCGTTGATACCGCTACCGTATTTCTTCTTGGTAGCACCACGATACTGATTCCAGCGGTCGATGATCCTGTCCACATACTCTGCGGTCTCAGAGCCTCGCATATAGCCGTTCTTCACAACTGGGTCATTATAATAGTGTGGTGACTGTAATCCGAGGACAAATGTCCTTACATCGCTCCATCGCTGATGATTTCTGCCATATTTCCTTGCCAAAGCCATAGCATCACGAATATGGTGATAGCCGCCGTTATAACATGCAAGGGCGAACTTCAACCGCTCGCTACGCACAGGCACATCGGAGAACTTACCCTGTAACTGTGCCATATATCTGCATCCAGCCGCTATATTTGCCTCCGGCTCATAAATCTGCGCTCTTGGCAATCCTATCAAATCAGCTGTTCCAGGCATTATCTGCATCAATCCGCAAGCGCCTGCCCATGAATGTGCCTTTGGGTCGAAACAAGACTCCTGATAGCATTGGGCAGCTATGAGCGTCCAGTCGCATCCTGCCACCGGGGCATATTTTCTGAACAGAGCATCATAACGGGAAATAATAGCATCCTTACTGCTAAGCATGAAGGGATAGACACGCCTCTTCACCATACCGACGGTGAACATAGAATGCATCTCACGCTTTACCTGAGTAACAAGTTCCGGTTTATACCATGCCTTCAGTTCGCTGGCAATCTCTCCCTTGCTGTCAGCCACTTTCCACGACTTATAGTCAGAGAAAACGGCAATATCTCCCTCTCCGTCAGCAAGGCGTTTCATCACCTCGGCAGAGTCTTTGCACACCTCCACGCGAAGCCCTACGCCAAGTTTCTGGGCAAACTTCTCGCAAAGCAGATACTGGAGTCCCATGCCATGCCCGTGATAGTCATAGTAGGTTTCAGGACCTGACACCGTAAGCATTATCATCTCTCCAGCATCCACGATATCGCTTAGCGATACCACCGAATTAGCAGTATCAGCCTGCCCTATAGGCGCACCATCTTCACCGATTGTCTCGCCCCAAGGGGTGACGGTGGGCTTAGGGGAACTTTCACATCCTACAATTGACACAAGTGTCAAGAATAAAATGAAAGAAAATGATGCAAATTTCATTTGGCTAATTATATTGGAAAGTAAATTAGAAGTAAATTTATTCAGTAAATTACAAGAAGGAAATTTCCTTGCAGCAAATGCCGCATAAGTAATTTAACGTCAGTTCGACGAAATTGTATTATTCTGATTTTCACCCAGATTTTTATTTCAGATTTTCTCAGGATTTCTAAGCGAGGAACGAGCGAAATGATTTTTTTATT
>CADCIQ010000062.1 GCA_902801425.1 uncultured Bacteroidales bacterium
TACTCATCAAGACCAACATAGTCAGCACCAGCTTCCTTAGCAGCTGCCTCCTGATCAGGAGTACAGAGTGCGAGCACACGAGTAACCTTACCAGTTCCGTTTGGAAGTGACACAACGCCACGAACCATCTGGTTAGCCTTACGAGGATCTACACCAAGACGAATGTCAACATCAACAGATGCGTCAAACTTTGTTGTAGTAATCTCCTTGACGAGTGCTGCAGCCTCAGCAAGAGTATATGCCTTGTTAGCATCAACCTTACCAGCAACTGCCTTTTGATTTTTTGTCAATTTACTCATTTTCTTTGAAGTTTTTTCGGTACAAACGACTTTCGTCTCCCGGAAATGTGATTACTTAAGCAGGAAAATCTCCCTTTACAGTGATACCCATACTACGTGCGGTACCAGCGATGAGACGCATAGCAGACTCTACTGTGAAGCAGTTAAGGTCTGGCATCTTGTCCTCTGCGATAGCCTTGATCTGATCCCAAGTTACCTCTGCAACCTTCTTACGGTTAGGTGTAGATGAACCTGACTTGATCTTGGCAATCTCCTTCAGCTGAACAGCTGCAGGTGGAGTCTTGATCTCAAAGCTGTATGATTTGTCAGCGTAGTAAGTGATAACAACAGGAAGAACCTTACCTGCCTTATCCTGGGTACGGGCATTGAACTCCTTACAGAATCCCATAATATTGATACCCTTAGAACCCAGAGCAGGTCCTACTGGAGGTGAAGGATTCGCAGCGCCGCCTTTAATCTGTAACTTGATAAATCCAGCAACTTCTTTAGCCATTTTTGTTAATATTAAAATTGTGTGAATGTATATAAAAGTAAGCCGACATACAATCTCGTTTCCCGTAACCTGAAAACAATCCCGTACTTAAGCCTCCTTTTCTACCTGCATAAAACCGAGCTCCAGAGGTGTTTTACGTCCGAAGATCTTAACCATCACCTTCAGTTTACGCTTCTCAATGTTCACCTCCTCGATGACACCAGAGAAACCGCTGAATGGACCATCAGTAACCTTCACAATCTCGTCAACCATATATGGGATATCAACCTCCTCTACAAGTACAGTCTCTTCGGCTGTACCGAGCATCTTATTGATGTCAGACTGACGAACAGGTGTAGGATCATCCAAACCACCAAGAAAACCGAGGCAATTAGGCATGAAGCGCAAAGTGTGAGCCATATCTCCTATGAGATTTGCCTCAACAAACACGTATCCAGGAAGAGCAACTTTCTCTTTCACAACACGCTTACCATTACGCAAAGCAGCATGCTTCTCAACAGGAAGGAGAACCTGACTAACATTAGCACGAAGGAAGTCATTATGACTCATCTCCTTCTCAATGTATTCTTTCAGTTTTTGTTCCTTTCCGCTGACAGCACGCAACACGTACCATTTCATTCCTTTTTCAGCCATGATTTTTCCTTAAGAGTTAGTTAGGATAAATTGTACTCATGACAAATCTGAAGACTGAGTCCATTCCGAACACAACAACTGCGATGAAAAGGGAAGCAGATAATACAACCATCGCAGAATGAGTCAATTCAGATCTTGTTGGCCAAGATGTTTTATGCGCAAGCTCATCGTAACAAGCTTTGCAATAATTTACTATCTTATTCATATTATCTTTCTTTTAGCACGAGAGGCAGGAATCGAACCCACATTGACGGTTTTGGAGACCGCTCTCCTACCATTGGAGGACTCTCGTAGGTGATTCCCGACCCGAAGACCGGGAATCTATATCTGATTTTTAAATCTTCAGAATGATTTTGGCTCAAGGATTAATCCTCGTATACCTCTGTGATCTGGCCAGAACCTACTGTACGACCACCCTCACGGATAGCGAAGCGGAGACCTGCGTTAAGAGCAACAGCGTAGATAAGCTCTACAGTGATCTCAACGTTATCACCAGGCATTACCATCTCAACACCTGCTGGGAGTGTGATCTCACCAGTACAGTCCATTGTACGGAGATAGAACTGTGGACGATACTTGTTACCGAATGGAGTGTGACGACCACCCTCTTCCTTCTTCAGTACATAGATAGAAGCCTTGAACTTCTTGAATGGCTTGATCTGTCCTGGGTGACAGAGAACCATACCACGCTTGATCTCAGCCTTATCGATACCACGGAGGAGAAGACCTACGTTATCACCAGCCTGACCCTCATCAAGGATCTTACGGAACATCTCAACGCCTGTTACAACAGACTTCTTGTCCTCACCAAGACCGAGGAGCTCAACCTCATCACCTACGTGGATCTTACCAGTCTCGATACGACCAGTAGCAACAGTACCACGACCTGTGATTGAGAATACGTCCTCAACTGGCATAAGGAATGGCTTATCGAGGTCACGTGGAGGATCCTGAATCCATGTATCACAAGCATCCATAAGCTCCATAATCTTGTCCTCCCACTCAGGTACACCGTTAAGAGCACCAAGTGCAGAACCGCGGATGATAGGAGTATTGTCGCCGTCGAAATCATACTGAGAGAGAAGCTCACGCATTTCCATCTCAACGAGCTCAAGCATTTCCTCATCGTTAACCATATCACACTTGTTGAGGAATACAACAAGACGTGGAACGTTTACCTGACGAGCGAGAAGTACGTGCTCACGAGTCTGTGGCATAGGACCATCAGTAGCAGCAACTACGATGATAGCACCATCCATCTGAGCAGCACCAGTTACCATGTTCTTTACATAGTCAGCGTGTCCTGGGCAGTCAACGTGAGCATAGTGACGCTTTGCAGTCTGATACTCAACGTGAGCTGTGTTGATAGTGATACCACGCTCCTTCTCCTCAGGTGCGTTATCGATCTGATCGAATGACTTAACCTCAGAGAGACCCTTCTTAGCAAGAACGGTTGTGATAGCTGCAGTCAAAGTTGTCTTACCGTGGTCAACGTGACCGATGGTACCAATGTTTACGTGGACTTTGTCACGTACAAAATTTTCTTTTGCCATTGCTTTAATTTTTATTATTATTATTCGATATTGTCTAGTTTAGACTCCTCGCTTTTCCTTCTATGACAATCCCCCTTGGCGAATGAAACCACGAGGTTAAGAATGATGAGCTGTAACTGAGAGTTGAACTCAGGACCTCTTCCTTACCAAGGAAGTGCTCTACCACTGAGCTATTACAGCAAGTGGAGCGGAAAACGGGGCTCAAACCCGCGACCCCCAGCTTGGAAGGCTAGTGCTCTATCAACTGAGCTATTTCCGCAAATCCTATGCTCGCGTCATCCTAAGAGTGGGTGGTGATGGATTCGAACCACCGAAGGTAAAAACCAGCAGATTTACAGTCTGCCCCATTTGGCCACTCTGGTAACCACCCTCAAAATATATGCGTCCCTTTGCGTCTGAACCATCTCCTTTTCAGGAGAGCCTCTTGTCGGATTCGAACCAACGACCCCGAGATTACAAATCACGTGCTCTGGCCAACTGAGCTAAAGAGGCAGGTCTTAGCACCCTTTTGAGAGTCTCAAAAGGACTCATTTTTTGATTTCGGATGCAAAGGTACGCATAATTTTTTAAACCACCAAACTTTTTGCAAAGTTTTTTAATGATTTCTTGCTTTTTCCTTGATTTTTGCCAATTTTACCTTCAAAGCGTCCACACAGAGGTCAACGCCCTCTTCAAAAGTATCACAAGTCTTCTCTACAAAGACCGGAACTCCAGGTATGCCCACGTTCATGCTCACATGCTTGTTAAGAGCGGTAGCAGGCTTGACAACTTTTAGTTGCACCTCAACTTTCTTTATATCATCGTAAGACTTTGAGAGTTTCTCCACTTTCTTGTTGACAAACTCCTGTAACTTCTCCTGTGCGTCAAAATTGACTGCCTGAATCTTAATTTCCATGGTTAACTTGTTTTTAAAAGTTAGACATCTGCCCGGGGATGGGCTTTTCTGTAAATTCTCTTAAGATCCTCGAATGTTACATGCGTGTAAACTTCAGTCGTTGCTATGCTCTCATGACCGAGCAGCTTCTGAACGCTACCCAACTGCGCTTCATGGTTGAGCATTGAAGTGGCAAACGAATGTCGGAGTACGTGAGGTGAGCGTTTCTTCATCGAAGTAACAAGCGAGAGTTTTTCACGGACGGTGGCATAAACCCACGCATCGGTAACCCTTACGCCCTTATCACTCACAAGGAGAGCCTCATTTTCACGCCGGGCAATCAGCCCGTCCCGCATACCTATATAATAATGTAGAGCGTTGGCAAGTTCATCCGTCATTGGTATCAGGCGTTGCTTACGCCTCTTTCCCGTAACCTTAATCTCGCTATTCACGAAATCAATGCCCGAGTCATTCAAACCAACGGCCTCAGCCCTTCTTATTCCGGTAGAATATAACAATAATAACAAAGTACGCGCACGCACATCATTAAAATTATCCATATCCCATTCCAAGCCATCAAACAACCTTTCAGCCTCAGATTCTTTGAGGAACATCGGCAGGGGCTTCTGCTTCTTAGGACCAGTAACCAGATGAGCAGGATCTTTATCCACCAATTTCACCTTGAGGGCATAACGGTACATGGATTTCACCGCACTTAGCTGCTTGCAGACATAGGTCGCTTTATGACCTTGCTCCATCAAACCGCTAATCCAGTCACGAACCACATCGGCATCGGCTGTTTCGAGGGACAGACCATCGAGCGAGCTAACAAACTCCGAGAAGTTATTGATAGCATCGCGGTATGTTTTCACGGTCAGGGGCGAAGCCACCCTCTCCGTTTCCATATACCTGAGGAAGTCATCGATAATCATGTGGCGAATTTACGAATTAAAATTCAGACCACCAAATAATTAACAGTTTTTAACTGAATTATTCTTCGTTCTGGCGCAACTGCTGTACATAGATTGCGTGCTCCATCTTGAGGCGCTTGAGTACAGAAGGCTTGTTGAACTGCTGACGAGAGCGGAGCTCCTTAACGACACCAGTCTTCTCAAACTTTCTCTTAAACTTCTTCAGCGCGCGCTCGATGTTCTCGCCTTCTTTTACGGGTACAATGATCATTTTGATCTTGGGCAAATACGCCGAAATCGGGTGCAAAATTACTCATTTTCTGTGAGATAGACAAATAATTTTACGAAAAAAGCATTATTTTCGCTCTGTTTCGACGATTTCTATCCGAAAAATGCTTTATTTTCATATAATTTATGTAAATTTGCCCCTGATTATGAAGCCTAAAACAATAATTTACAAACAAATCATACAACTAATCATGCAAATTAAAACATTTTTTCTTTCCGTCATTCTCGGTGCAATAGCTTCAACAAGCTGCTTTGCACAAAGATCCAACGACCCTCGTGAGGCTCAGGCTCAGAAACAGGGCTATTACTCTCAGCCTTACGCATTTGTTCAGGCACAGGGCGGTATGAACACAACCCTCGCTGCTGGCAACGTAATGAAACCTACTTTCAGTATTGCAGGTGGCTATATGTTCACCCATGCTGTTGGTCTCCGTCTTCATCTCAACGGCTTGAACTCAAAGAACGGCTTTGAGAACCTCCCTGACAAATACCAGTTCAAATACATCAACACCAACCTCGACCTTATGGTGAACCTCACCAACATGTGCCAGAAGCCATCTGGTCCGTTCAACGTGTATCTCGTAGCAGGTGCAGGTCTTGCCTATTGCTGGAATAACGACCAGTTTGCTGCTATTGCCAATAGAGGCGTAATTAAGGAGGACATCAGTAACGCTTGGAACAATAAGACTCACAAGGATCTCATCAGCCATAACATCCGTGCCGGCATCCTTTGCGACTACAACATTTCCAAGAACATTTCTGTTGGTGCCGAGTTTGACTTCAACAACCTCAGCGACCGTTTCGACTCTAAATATAATGACTGTTGCGACTGGATGGCAACAGGTCAGATTTCCGTTACCTATAAGTTCGGACACAAGCCTTACGGCAATACCATCCGCATCCTCCCAGCTCCTGAGAAGAAATAACGGATACTGGAACATCCAACAACGAAAACATACTCCCCAATGGACATCGCTCATTGGGGATTTTCTATTTCCCATTTACAGACGTTAAAGCTATTAAAGTAGATACTCCATACATACTCCATAGATACTCCATAGTTTTGATGGAGTATCTATGGACAAAGAATGGTGTTATGATGGAGAATCATAGGAGTTGCTGCGTTTCATCCTCCATAGCTATAAGGCGAGTTTTACAAATCAGACAATGAAGATACAATCAGTAGCCCCTGTATGCTAAAGTTGAATGATATTATTTTAATTTTAGTGATTTTTTGTGTCGTTATGTTAATGAATAGCAAATCATTAGCATTTTTGAGTAAATTCGCTTGCCGTTTGGATTTTTATTAGTAATTTTGCATCGCATAAACAAAAAGGTGGGATACCATCCGACTAATCATTTACGACTAAATTTATTTATCAATCCAAATTATAACAAAAACAAAGAAATGAAAAAAATTTTTTCTTATTTCATGATTTCAATGTGCCTTCTCGGTACATCGGTTGTAACTTCTTGCGGTAGTGATGATGATGAGCCAGAGACACTCTCTAAGCTCCCATACGAGGCTGATGCTGCTGTCTATGAAATCACGAATTTCGATTCTGACATCGCATACATCGAGCTTACTACTGCCGGTAACTATTTCATCAACCACAAGTCATACGCAGAGAGCAAGCCTCTGTCTATGTTTGTAAACGATGTTGAATTCCCTCTCGCATTCACATCAAATGAGCCTGTAACTCGCGCAAAGAAGAAAAACTTCTGGTACGGTACATACGAGAAGAACTCTGACGGCAGCTATAACCTCAAGGACGAGAATGCAACTCTCAAAATCACATCTGCTGGCAACGGTCTCTACAACCTCACTCTCAACGACAAGACTTACGAAGGCAAGAAGCTTGATAAAAGAGCTACTTTTGCAAGGGCAACTGACCTATGCCGTTCTTGGAGACTTAAGAAGGTAAAGGTTGAGGTTGATGCTACTGGTATCATCACAACTCACATCAGCGAGGAAGCAAGCAACTATACCGACCTCATGAACAAGCTTGCTAAGAACCCAGCTATTAAGTTCCCAACTGTTGAAGACATCGAGTATGTTAGCTTCAGCAACACTTACATGTACGTTGTTAAGACCAGCTCTTCAATCTACCACAAGTTCTGGAAGTGGGACAACAACAAGCTTTATCTCAACAACAACGAGATTGGCTATGACGTAACATTCGAGGGTGCAACTATGAAGTTCAAGAACTCTAAGTCTGATGATTCAGCTTCTATGACAGTAGAATATGAGTTCACAGAGACTCTTGTTAAGTAAACTCACACTTAGCTATAACAAAAAAGGGATGCTGATGGGCATCCCTTTTTTCGTGTCATATATAATCAACGACTCAATATCACTTTCCTTCCGCCTATTATGTTTATTCCCTTCTGCGGAGATTCAAGTCTCTGTCCCTGGATATTATATACAGAAGACTGAGTAGAGAGCACAGTCGAAACATCAGCTATTGAAGTTGTCTCTCCAAGATGAGTGTAAAAATACGTGTTCTTAACCTCATTATTCTCAGCATCACGACTAATCACATAATTCACCTTATAGTCTTCTTCAAGTCCTGCAACGAGAGAACCTGCGAGTGATTTGTCATAATAGACTTCCTCTTCACTTATCAACGATCCCTCTTCTTGTTTCTTTACCACCTTACCATAATCGGTGAAATTGATAAGGGTATAATCAGAGAAAGTGATAGTTTCATCATTCACATTATAATGGGCGGTAATAGTTTTATCCGCATAAGAATGAGACAAGGCATTATCAACAGAGGTCTGATTTATCCAAGAACCGCTTTCCTTGTCCTCCACATATACAGAATATTCCCCCTCAACTTTTCCTTCAGCCATACAATCAGGAATGTAATAATACTTTGCATAAGGCTCAGTTTCATCTTTGGCATAACGAAGGGTATAGTATGCGCTATCTATCGGCAAGACATCATAATAATACACTTCACGATCAACAAGCTCATCACTATCCAAAAGGTATTTCTGCACTTCCTTCACCCTACCCTTCTCATCACGAGTGTACTTATAGGTAAATGTCTGCTGATTCTCCAGAGATTTCACTTTCTCTCCGTTCTCATCATATAAGACATAATCCTTCATATAGAAGATAACATCTGAATAATCATATGAATATTCACATTTCAAGGCTCCACTTTCATAATACTCCTTCACAGTACTTTCCTTTGTTGCCCATTGACCATCTTTATTCAGAAGCTTGGTCACCAAATACAACTTACCATCCTTATATTCCTTGGCAAACGAATATTCTTGAGCAACAGTAACGATCTCTCTGGTTTTATTGCCCTCCGCATCATAATTCACATGATGCTGGTTATAAGCTTCGTCACTTTTGAGGTCATACTCTATCGTTAAACGCTCGGTGAGCTCGCCATTCTCGTCGTATGCAAATACATCAAGGTTAGATCGAACCAGTTTTTCTTTTCCTTCAACCTCTACGAAATCCCTCAGTTCTATACAACCGCCATTATCCTTGACAGCCCGCACTTTCCTACGAACTGGCACAAGAACTATTTCATCATTACGCTTTCTCTCTTCATAGACGCAGAAATCCGAAAACTCTCCGTCTTCAGCATACTCCGTTACTTCCTTACGGACAAGCCTGTCATTTTGAAACACGCTTTTTTCAACAACCCTTAACTGCTCATCGTATTTGAATCTGGTTATATCACCATTATCACTCATGATGCTATCAAGTCTTTCCACATACTGGGTTGTCTGTGCCGAAGAAAGCACAGGAAGAAACAGGAAGGGAAATGCGAATAAAATTCTTCTCATATTCTGATATAATTGATATTGATTATTAATAATTTTTCTGCAAATATAGTTTTTCTTTTTAAGACTACCAAATATTCACAAAAGAAAACTTATATTTAACGTGAATTCTAAGAAAAACCCTCAAAGGTATTTCATTTAGTCACTCTTAGCAAGTCCCTTTCAAATCCCAATCAAATCCCATGTAAGTCCCATTTATAATCTTGGAAAGACAAGAGAACTTTATAATAGGAAGAACAAGGTCTTAGTTATCCCACGATTATCCCCAAATTTCAATTATTTCAATAATTTCAATTAAATTTGGACATACACCCTATTATGTTCATACATCCTCAAAACTGATTTGCAATTATAATATGCACGTCCTTTTTTAATTGAAATTATTGAAATAATTGAAATTCTATAGGTGTCTTTGTCATAAACTATGTTATCTTACAAGTATTTTCTTTCCATTTATGATGTTGATGCCTTTGAGTGGCGAATCTCGTCTTACACCTGTAAGCGAGAATGCTTTCTGGCTTTGCATAGTGGAAATCTCACGAATTGCGGTACTTAATTCTTTTTCTTCATCCTTGTCAGAAGCTGGTTTGTCAGTTAAATTAGAACCACCAGTCGTTTCTGTATTGTCTGAAGTGGAGCCACTATCCTTGTTAGGATTATCATCCTTGTTTAAATCATCACCCTTGCTTGGATTATCGTCTTTGTTAGGATCATCATTCTTGTTTGTCTCAGCATCATCTTTATTATTCTTGGTCTCTGATTCAAAGCTCTCAGGGTCAATATCATCTACAATTTCAAAGAAGACATCCCACATACCATAATCATGATACGATTGCTTACACCCCTTTAGAACATGAAGATAGCCATAAGTACAAAAAACCAATCCCCCAAATTCAGGTGTTTTCATAGCCAGACAATAAATATTTTTTAGACGTGAATTATGGTAGAAACTGTTATTTCCTAACTTCTTAATTGTTTGCGGAAGTACAACAGAGTCAAGACTCACACACATCAAAAACGCAAAATCACCTATCTCTTCAAGAGTCTTGGAAAGTGTAATTCTCTTTAGATTTCCACAACCGTCAAATGCAGATTCACAAATAGTCTTAACCCCATCACCCATTGTCACTTTGACAAGATTTTGATTGTAACCAAATGCATTATTTCCAATCTTTGTAACTATATATTTCTGAGATTCAAATTCCACAGTTTCAGGAATCGTAACCTCAGTCATCTTGTAGCCAGTCTTTGTCTGCCCAACAACAGTAACCCCAGAGGCATTAAAAGCATAGAGGAATTCATCAGACTGGAAATCTGCCTTTTCCTGAGCTTTACCAAAAACAACACTCAGTAATGATATGAACAAGAAGAAAGTATGTTTCATTTTTCTATTCAATTACTTTACAAAATATTTCTTTCCATTAATTATATTTACACCCTTACGAGGGGCAACAAGACGCTTTCCACTAAGTGTATAAACCACAGATGACTTACCACCAGTCGTAATAGCATCTATGCCAGTAATAGGACTTTCTGCAGGCTTATCATCAGGATTATCTGTTGTTTTGCCTTCTGGATTCTCAGACTGCTTGTTTTCATTATTATCTGCAGATTCATTTGGTTCATCCTCTACTGCACGCACATCAAAGATACTCCATCCTGGAGCATTTTTATAAAGTTCAACAGATGTACGAGGTACGTAGAGAATAATTTTTCCTGGATCCTTTATTGTTTTGAACATCTCCTCTCTGATTGTCCACACATACGGATCCTCATTGAGAGCGTAGAATTTTTTCAAACTTTCACAGCCTATAAACAAGCCATCAAAGTCAGTTCCTGCATATCCATCGAAGGCCGTAAGATTGAGACTTTCAAGAGAATGACAATTTCTAAACGCATTCTTCATAGTTCCTAAACAATCTGTTGCAAAATATTTCATATCAATGTTCTGCAAACTAACACAATTTCCGAACATAGATTCCATATTTAAGTCTTCACGCAAATTCCAGAAATGCAAATTTATATTCTTGAGTTTCTTACAGTTGAAAAACATATAATCCGTCTCTTGAACCCATATTGTCCAAAAACGTGAGACATCCACAAACTCAAGTGACTCGCAATTATAAAACATATATTGCAATGTCACAACCTTAAATGTTTCGAATGTTGAAAGGTCAATACTTTTTATGGATGTACAATTGGTGAACATGTGATTCATATACACCACATTATACGTATTGAGCGTACTCATATCTATCTCTTTGAGAGACTTACAACCATAGAACATATATTCCATGCTCTGTGTCTCATCTATATTCAATTGCCCGAAATCTACAGTTTCAAGAGATTGACAATCTCTGAACATAGCATAGCAAGTCTGTGTGTAAATTTGTTTTTCAAACTTTGCATGGATTATTTGACTGCGATATTTGTACCAAGGGCTATTACCACTTCGCCAGTCTTCCCATTTTTCCAAATAACCTTTCTTTCCTTTAGAAGGTGAAACCGTCAATACCCCATTGTCATCAATCACCCATTTACACGAGCCTGATATTCCTTCTGCGATGTTAGCAAAACAACGTAAAGGAAGGATAACTGAAAATACTACAACAATAAAAACAATAATTCTCTTCATGTTTGTTTTATACTTAGCAACCTATTTTTTATCCTATAAAAAAACGCAACCACCAATTTCTTTCAGAAACAGATAGTTGCGATTTCTTAGCGTTGACCTACGGTCTTCGCTTTCTCACCAAGGCAATAATCAAGTGAACTTGCTATTGCTCTTCCGGCTTATCGAAAGCGTTGTCCCATAAGGACTCGAACCTTATCAAACAGAACCAAAACCTGTTGTGCTACCATTACACCATGGGACAAAGCTATATACAATTTACCATGTACAAAGTACAATTTGGTAATTGCGGATGCAAAGGTAATGTTTTTTTATGACATTACCAAATTTTCCGCTACTTTCTTTATTACTTTACCGTAATCAGATAGTAATTTTTCTTACCACGCTGAGCGAGGAGATACTTACCGTCGATAAGATCAGCCTCTGAAACAACCTGATTTAGGTCGCTAACCTTCTCCTTATTGAGTGATACACCACCACCCTGAATCATCTTGCGGCACTCACCCTTTGAAGGGAAGATGACCTTATCCTTCTGCTCCTCATTTACTGGTGCTACGGCTGTGAGCACCTCAATAATGCCCTGACCAAGCTGATCCTTAGCGATTGTGAATGAAGGAACACCATCGAATACGTCAAGGAATGTCTGCTCGTCGAGCTTCTCAAGACCTTCCTTTGTGCTCTTACCAAAGAGAATGCCAGATGCCTCAACTGCCATATCATAATCCTCCTGTGAGTGTACCATTACTGTTACTTCCTGTGCGAGACGCTTCTGGAGTACACGACGACCTGGATCCTGCTTGTGCTCCTCTATGAGAGCATCTATAACATCCTTCTCAAGTGATGTGAAGATCTTGATATACTTCTCAGCATCATCATCACTGACATTCAACCAGAACTGATAGAACTTGTAAGGAGATGTGCGCTTGCGGTCAAGCCAGATGTTACCAGACTCAGTCTTACCGAACTTCTTACCGTCAGCCTTTGTGATGAGCGGACAAGTGAGTGCGTATGCCTCCTGATCGTTACCGAGGGTACGACGGATAAGTTCTGTACCAGTTGTCATGTTACCCCACTGGTCATTACCACCAAGCTGCATCTTACAGTTCTTTGTCTGGTAGAGGTGGAGGAAGTCATAACCCTGAAGGAGCTGGTATGTGAACTCTGTGAAAGAAAGACCATCACGAGCCTCACCATTGAGACGCTTCTGAACTGAGTCCTTAGCCATCATATAGTTTACTGTGATGTGCTTACCAACTGTACGAGCGAAATCAAGGAATGTGAAGTCCTTCATCCAGTCGTAGTTGTTCACCATCTCAGCAGCATTAGGACCTTCAGCCTCGAAATCAAGGAACTTAGAAACCTGCTTCTTGATACATTCCTGATTATGATAGAGTGTCTCGGCATCAAGGAGGTTACGCTCCTGTGACTTGCCAGAAGGATCACCGATCATACCAGTTGCACCACCAACGAGAATGATAGGCTTATGTCCGCAACGCTGAAGGTGACGGAGCATCATAATGCCACAAAGGTGGCCTATATGGAGAGAATCAGCGGTAGGGTCTGTACCAAGGTAAGCAGTCACCATCTCCTTCTGAAGAAGTTCCTCTGCCCCTGGCATAACCTGTGCGAGCATACCGCGCCATTTGAGTTCTTCAATAAAATTTTTCATAAAGCCTCTCCCCCCGCCCTCCCCCGTAGGGAGGGAGCCGGATTGCTAAAGGAGGGATATCCGGATTGTTATTGTTATTATTTTATCTTATTATCTTAATCTACAAGTCGAAAGCCTCAACCTTATATCGCGATTACCTTGTTGGCGTTAGCGGCTCCCTCCCTACGGGGGAGGGCGGGGGGAGAGGCCTTGCTTGTTCTACGGAACAGGATCATATCCCGAACCTCCCCAAGGATGACATCTGAGCAAGCGTTTTGTTCCGAGCCACAAGCCCTTGATAGGACCATGCTTCACAATAGCCTGACGCATATACTCAGAGCACGTAGGAGTATATCTGCACGAAGACGGAGTATAAGGGCTTATGAGATGCTGATACACCCATATAGGTGCAAGGAGCAGATATGTGAATATCTTCCTCATCTTGCAAGTTTTTCTCCCAGTCTTCGCAGGAGATTTACAACTTTATCCTCAACCTCTGCCGTTTCGTGATGCTGATGGTCAAGCCAAATGAACGCCATAGCGAGGTATTTCCCTTCAGGAAGTTCATACAAGTCAAGATGTCGCCTGTAGGCCTCCCTTACCTGACGCTTCACTCTGTTACGGTCAACAGCATGCTTAAAACATCTCTTAGGAACAGAGATCATCATCTGCACATCTGCCATATCCACATGGCTGCCCTTGTTTTCCAAAGCCTCATCATTATGGTCAAGTACCATAAAGACAAGACGGAGAGGGAAGCATGACATTGATTTGCTTCCACCTCCGACAAAGAGACGGTCGATGAGCTTTCGACTCACCAGCTTCTCCTTCTTTGGAAAAGAAGAACTATTCCTCATTATCTATAAGATACCTGCGGAGAGCACCTGTCATAGATGGGTACTTCTCTGTAGGAGCCTCGAGGTCGAGCGTGAGACCGAGATCCTTCACAGCCTGAGCGGTAGCAGGACCGAACGCCGCAATCTTTACCTCGCCAGCCTTCATATTTGGGAAATTCTCGTGTAGTGACTTCAGACCTGCAGGAGAGAAGAACACGAGCATGTCATAGTCGAAGTTTGCAATTTCCTCTTCTGTGAAATTATTGCTCACGGTACGATACATATAGCATTCCTTGTGGTCAAGTCCCTTAGAGTCGAGAAGCTTTGTGACCGTGTCGTTAGCTACATCGCTCAGAGGCACGAGATACTTCTCGTTCTTGTGCTTGATCATAGAAGGAAGCAAATCGTCAATCTTACCTGTTGTACCGAAGAAAACCTTACGCTTGCGATACTGAACGTACTTCTGGATGTAGAGTGCGATAGTCTCTGTCACGCAGAAATACTTGAGATCCTCAGGAATGTTGACACGGGTTTCCTTAGCGAGCTTGAAAAAATTGTCGATAGCGTGGCGGGATGTGAATACAATAGCGGTATAATCAGCGATATTGACCCTCTGGTCACGGAACTCACGAGTAGATATCCCTTCCACCTTGATGAACGGACGAAAGACCAGTTCCACATCAAAGTCCTCGGCAATATCATAGTATGGAGATTTGTCGCTTGCAGGCTTTGGTTGTGATATCAGAATCTTCTTTACCATTTCTTAATTTTTATTGAGATTTTGTTTAATATGTTATCTTCAGTAATTTACCTATGAGCATCAAGACACCTCCTAAAATAGCGAGGGGTACGATTTCGAGGGTGCAAAAGTACAAAAAAAACTGCAAAAAATACGCTTTTCGTTGAAAAAAGATGCGATAAACCTTATAAAATGATAATATTTTGATAAAAAGAATGACTAAAGCGGTAGAAATTAACAATATATTGGTCGGTAATCCGAAGAATGTGTACAGCAAAACTATAGGTAAAAGCAGTACTCCCTCGAACGATGTAAGGAAGAGTCGCGTCCTGACGGATTCACCTATCTGATGCGACGAAAAAAACGTCCAGTTCGCCCATACATAGAACAATTCCTTCAACATAAATATACCGAATACTGAGAGGAAGAACAGCCCTAACAACTGATACGTATCTACCACATAGGTCTCGGTCGTACTATCCACCAGACAATAGTAACACGACAACGAGAACAGCACAACAGTCTGGAAACACAGGAAGAACTGATAGTTCACCTCTCCTGCCGTCTCCTTATACTCTATGGATTCATAGGAATGCCCCGGATACATAAAGTTCTTGAACTGATATGCGATGAAACGCATGGAACGCGATACCACCAATATAGTAAGGATGACGAAAGCGAGGAGAACGCCCGTCATCACACTATCATTCGACACAAGATAAGGGATTGGATCACCCGCAATACCCATTCGTCCGCCGTTTAGCTCCGGGTGCATAAGGGAATCGCTCGTGAAATATGTCTCCTTATAATATTGTGGTATGGAGACTTCATAAACGCTCTTTCCCAAAGGCTCTCCCGGAAGTCGGAGTGTATCAGGACGATTGGAATAATGTATCTCTCCCGGTTGGAATGCAGCCTGAATGGCAGAATCCTGCTGGGCTGGTGTTGCATTCTTTGGTAAGGTACGGAGGATTTGATACGGATGGCGAAACTTACCAACCGTACTATCCACCTTCATCAGCAACTCACCGCCTTCCTCTACGGAAGAAACGGTGTGCTGTGTCTGTATTGAATCGCTTAAATGCAAAATGCCTTCTTGATATCCTCAACCTTGTCGAGCTTCTCCCAAGTGAACAGCTCAACCTCAATCTCCTTCGTGTCGTGATAGAGGCTTGTGAATGTCTTCTTCACCACCTCATTCTTTCTACCCATGTGACCGTATGCAGCTGTCTCAAGATACATTGGCTGACGGAGCTTCAACTGACGCTCGATAGCCTTCGGACGGAGGTCGAACATCTCCTTGATCTTTGCAGCAATCTCGCTATCGCTCATCTTCACGTTGGAGCGACCGTATGTATTCACATACACGCTTACAGGCTCAGCCACACCAATAGCGTATGCCACCTGAACGAGCATCTCGTCTGCCACACCAGCAGCTACCATGTTCTTGGCAATATAGCGAGCAGCATAGGCTGCAGAACGGTCAACCTTTGATGAGTCCTTTCCTGAGAATGCGCCACCACCATGAGCGCCCTTACCTCCATAGGTATCAACGATAATCTTACGGCCTGTAAGACCTGTATCTCCGTGAGGGCCTCCGATAACGAACTTGCCTGTTGGGTTCACATGGTATGTGATATTGTCGTTGAAGAGGGCAAGAACCTTCTCTGAGGTTATCTGTGCCTTTACGCGAGGCACAAGGATATTGATTACATCCTCACGAATCTTAGCAAGCATCAGCTTATCAGCATCCTCCTGAGTAGTAATACCAGGAACTCCTGGCTTGATGAATTCATCATGTTGGGTAGATACAACGATTGTGTCAATACGCTGTGGAATGCCCTCATCACTATATTCGATAGTCACCTGCGACTTTGAGTCTGGACGGAGATATGTCATTACCTCTCCCTCACGACGGATGTCTGCAAGAGTCTTCACGAGCATGTGACTAAGCTCAAGACTGATAGGCATATAGTTATCAGTCTCGTTCACAGCATAACCGAACATCATACCCTGGTCACCAGCTCCCTGATTATCTTCCATCTCCTGACGCTCTGCATCAGTAAGAGCAGCCTTCTTGCGGTCAACACCACGATTGATATCACCACTCTGCTCATGGATAGCGGTAAGAATACCACAAGAATTACCATCAAACATATACTCTGCCTTGGTATAGCCAATATTGTTGATGGTACGGCGTGCTATTGCCTGAAGGTCGATATACTCAGTAGATGAAACCTCACCCATGATACACACCTGTCCTGTGGTGCAGAATGACTCGATAGCACAACGGGCATTCTCGTCGTATGCAAGGAACTGGTCAAGGAGAGCATCACTAATCTGATCGGACACCTTATCTGGGTGGCCTTCTGAAACTGATTCTGAAGAAAAGAGATATGACATATTATTTTGTACCTTTTTAATTTTTAGGGTGCAAAATTACAACTTTTTTCCCGAATAGCAAAATGTTTCAACATTTTTTACCAGAATATACCAAATAATAGGTAAGTCCGACAAAAAAGGGAAACGGATTCATCTGATTTTTCTGACAGCTATCGCAGTAATGCGTCTGCAATTAACATCAGATAAAACAGATAAATCCGTTTCTTTTTCTTTAATAAGCTCTCAATACTACATAATAGCCTTGCTATTACTTATTGCTCTTCAAGAGCTTAATCCATCTTCTTTGTCTATGGGCATAAAAACACTTTGCCCAAAGATAGACAAACAAAGTCTTCCAACCAGCATCTATCTCAACGTTATCTGTGTAAAGACATTGTTTATCATCTATTTCCTTTAGCTCAATTCTATGATTCCATATAGGAACATACTCATTCCCCTCATGCGTATATATACCTTTATCTATATCAAAAGAGATCACGTTGATCTTATGCGTGCCGAAAGGAATGAATCCAAAAAGTCTGAGTTTATATGCAGAACTCGAACCTGACTCCCATACAGTTATATACTCTCCGACAGGAGTAAATGTTGCGTAAGGCTTTGCTATATATTGCAAAAGGGTCAACTTCTGCAATTTGCCAAACACCTCTTCTTTGGATGCCGGAAATACCGATGTCTTGACTACTTTCCTGCTATTTTTCATTTATAAAATTTAAAGAACTCACAAAAAAGACTCCTCAAATTTATACTTTTTGATGAATCTATTAATCCTTGAAGATGTTGTATATATGATGAAGTGAACGGCGTGTATCCCAAATAAAAGATACATTGATATAATCATCTTCAATCCAATAAATAACAGAAATTTCCTTTGAGACAACAAGCTTGCGATACTCCCTCACGTTATTGCTTATCTCTGGAATTACAGGGCACATAGTTGGAAATTCAGCAAGTTTCTCAATTGAGGTCAATATTATTTCCTCAATTGCCACTTGTTGAAGAAAGCCGAATGTCTCAAAGCTATAATCCAAGACATCCGTCAGACTATTGTATGCATGCTGTGACCATCTTATTTTCATGTCTGCGAGCCTTCAGCATATCCTTAACCTGACTATGTGTATATGTCTTGTCTTCGGCAAAGTCCTTATCGCTCTTTGTCATCATTTCCTTAAGAAACCAAGCATTTTCTGAAGTCATTTTTTCTGTCATATCTGCCACACTTATATGGTTACAATTGCAAAATTACAACTTTTTTCCCGAATAGCAAAAAGTTTTAATGTTTTTTGCTAATTTCTACCTAAGTTTAGGTATTCCCAGCCAATTATCACTTGAGGAGTAATAAGGAGTACAAGGAGTTCAAGAAGTACAAGACGATAGTATTTATCGCTTATTTGAACGTTCAAAACATTCGTCTTGTACTTCTTGAACTCCTTGTACTTCTTGTACTCCTCAAAACAAAGTTAGTAAACGAACGAACTGCCTCCAAGGAACTCTCGCAACAGACTTGCCGGTGGTATCTGGCTCTCTGAGAGAGGCTTGATGTACTTGAGGAACTTCAGCAATCGGTATGCCTCGTTATACTCGTCAGCCGACTCTGGAACCTGCTCAAGAAGCGGTTCTGCCTGTGTCTTGATAACCGCAAGCTCAAAGAGCATAGCCGTATTGAACATAGCATCCGCATTCTCCTGATAAGGGAATATCCACTTGTTCTCTCCCGCCCTAACGCTAGGCCATCTACGAATGGTTTCCTGAGCAGAACATCCACGATACTTGTAATCGCGTATTATTCTGCGTAACAAGCGGTTATCTGTCGTCGGGATATAATTATGATTGTCAAGAAGAACGGTTGTGAGAGCCGAAGCATATACACGATAGATATACTCCTGCGGAATATGTGCCGTAAGTTCAGGATTAAGTGCATGAATACCTTCAATAACAAGCACATCGTTTGGCTTCATACGAAGTTTCTTACCACTCTTCACGCTCTTGCCAGTAGGGAAATCATAACGAGGCAATTCCACCTCTTCACCCTTGAAGAGAGCCTCAAGCTGCTCGTTGAAGAGTTCAAGGTTAAGGGCATGTATTGATTCAAAATCGTAGTCGCCCTTCTCGTCCTTCGGAGTATTCTCCCTGTCAAGGAAATAGTCATCAAGGGATATGCCTATCGGGTGAATACTATTAGTCAACAATTGTATGCTCAATCGCTTGCAAGTGGTTGTCTTTCCAGAAGAAGAAGGACCTGCAATAAGAACGAGTTTGACACCTCTACGAGAGGCAATCTCATCAGCAATACGACTTATCTTCTTCTCCTGAAGAGCCTCAGAAAGATTTATCAGTTCTGCCGAATGCCCTAACATTATCGCCTTATTGAGAGTGCCTATCGTACTGATACCGAGAATATTCTGCCATTGGTGATGTTCACGGAATATGTCGAACATCTTATCCTGACGAACAAACGGGCCGTACTTAGAAGGATCATCAATCGATGGAATTCTGAGAAGCAGACCGTCATAGTAAGGTTCAAGTCCGAAGAGGAACAACTGATTGGTGTTGGTCATCATCGAGCCATAATAATAATCCTTATATCCATCCAACTCGTAATAGATAGTGTAAATCTTACCAGTCGTCTTCAGGAGATCCACCTTGGTATGCTCGCCTAACTTCTCAAACATCTCTATCGCCTCTTCGGTCAGGCACTCGTGACGCTCTATCGGTAGTCCTGCGTTGATTATCTCATGCATCCTCTCACGAAGAGCAGACGCATCATCAGGTGTCACCTCACGGCCAATCTTCAAGTCACAGAAAAAGCCGTTGCTCACAGGTATGTCGATAACCACACTTCCGTCTGGATAGAGGTCGTGAATAGCCTTACACAGCACAAGGAAAAGGGTACGGGTATATACTCGCGATCCTGTGGATGAAGTAATATCCATATACTCTATCGTCTTGGCATTATACACACGGAAATTCAATCCCTCCGTCTTGTTGTTCACCTTGGCGCATACAGGATCTGTAACAAGATTGAGCGAATGCTCCTTAATAAGTATCTCATATATCTCAGCAAGACTACTCCCCACATCGACCATTATGGTCTGTCCGGAATTCTTACAACGGATTTTTACTTGTTTTATCATAATTTTCAAAAGGTTTTAGCAGACGGATAATTCACCATCATAGTTATAATGGTTGCAAATATACATAATTATTCTGAAAAGCCACACGTTTTCCGCAAGAAAAATTGTATTTTCTTACCAAGATTAGATTCATTAACTTAAAAACAGATAAATCGGACAAATCCGTTTCTTTCTTTTTTCGAGTACATATGCGAATATTTTCCGCTATTACTCTTCAAGCAAAAAAATCAACATCATATTATTCTATTGCTTTTACATTCACACCCCATTCTTTTTCGTATGCTTCAACACTTATATCAGGTACATAGACTTGAGGTACAACTTGAGGTACATAGAATGAGCATTTGACTCCAGAAAAGCCATAAAGCCCACAATCAGGAGGGATGATCGCTGTACAGATGATAGACTTAAGACGTCTGCAGTATTGGAAAGCCCTCGCTCCAATACTCGTCACAGAGTTACCAATTATGACTGAGGTAAGATTTGAGCATTTCTCAAAAGTATAATCTCCAATCTCCGTCACAGAGTTAGGGATTGTGATAGAGGTGAGACTTTCACAACCATAGAAAGCATAACCTCCAATACTCGTCACGGAGTTAGGGATAGTGATAGAGGTGAGATTTGAGCAACCGCTAAAAGCACTACCTCCAATACTCGTCACGGAGTTTGGAATCGTGACAGACTTGAGACCTTTGTAACGCGCAAAAGCACCAGCTGCAATTTTCTTTGTATTTTCCTTAATTACGAATTTGGTCCTTGCTAGCATAAATTCCTCTTTATATGCGTACAAGACGTTCCCTATATATATCAAACCTCTTGGTTGATTTTCATACCATTTTGTCCCATTAAAAACATCACTTCCAAAATCTGTTGAATTGTTCATAATGTTGACAGAGGTGAGATTTGAGCAACCTGCAAAAGCCCACTCTCCAATACTCGTCACAGAGTTTGGAATTGTAACTGAAGTGAGACTTGAGCAACCTACAAAAGCCCAACCTCCAATACTCGTCACAGAGTTTGGAATTGTAACTGAAGTGAGACTTGAGCAACCTGCAAAAGCCCAACCTCCAATACTCGTCACAGAGTTTGGAATTGTAACTGAAGTGAGATTTGAGCAACCACTAAAAGCTTTATATCCAATACTCATCACAGAGTTACCTATTGTGACTGAGGTAAGATTTGAGCAACCGCTAAAAGCTTCATTTCCAATACTCGTCACGGAGTTAGGGAT